>JBDRQG010000145.1:0-2085 GCA_043826475.1 bacterium | reverse complement strand
AACAGCCACGTAGGGCAGAACCATTTTCTATTTATCGGTTCTGCCATAATCTAATTGTTAACCAAACTCACCTTCAATACCTAAATCTTCAGACATTGTTATTACTCTTTGTATTTCTGCTCATACGTAATAATATATCTTAATTTGTCAATTTACAAATAGAAAATGGCGGATCCGAAGACGGATCCACCCTACGTCCAAGTGAAAGGCAGATGCCCTCATCTGCCCAATTCAATTCCCCATGCACTATTTGGTCTTTATATTCTCAAACTGATCAACCTGTTTATTAATACAACGGCAGAAGCCATGAAATATTGCGCAAATACCACCCATCAAACAGAATATCCCCCAAAACAAGGGACGGAAAAAGATATGGGCAATTCTCGGTTCGGAATACGGCAGTAAAAGAAATCCCCAGGTTATCAAATAAGCGCCAACAAGAATACAGGTATGACCAAAAACAAGAGTCGCCACCTTTCCCCTATTAAAAGAGAGATAAACAAGAGCACAGCCAATTAATCCCGGAACAATGCCAGCCATGCCGTGATCTTTAAAGAACAGAAATATCCCAAAGATTATAAGCACTATTCCCAGCGATAGATTTATCGTACTTGGTTTCATGATACCTCCTGATGATCCTGATATTACAAATTGAAATAAAATAATGTAAAAGACTGGCACATCACAACTCTTTTATCTTATATTCCATTCATGGCCTTATATATATTTTCAGATGCCCATTTGGGTTGCGGAACGCTTGAGCAGGAAACCCTTAAAAAGGATAAAATTGCCGAGTTGTTTGAGCTTATTAAAATCGATGGCGACCGATTAATTATCTTAGGCGATCTTTTTGATTTCTGGTTTGAATACAAACATGCCATCCCCAAAGACCAGCATGAGGTTCTCTTTATGCTCAGCGATCTTATCAAAAAGGGCATCCCGATCGATTATATCAGCGGCAACCATGATTTTTGGATGGGGGATTTTTTCTCCAATGAATTGGGGGTTACAATTCACAGAGATCATCTTGATCTGGAATACGACAATTTGAAACTGCATCTTATTCATGGCGATGGTCTGGCCAAAGCTGACCGAGGATATAGATTTTTAAAAAAGATTCTTCGTAATAAGTTAAATATCTGGCTTTACAAAAAACTCCCTCCTGACTGGGGTATTCCTCTGGCAAAAAAAGTATCCGGCTCATCAAGGCAGTACACTGAACGAAGAGATCATACTTTTGCCAAAGATTATGAAGACTATGCCAAAAATAAATTAGCCAAGGGATATGATATCGTGGCGATTGGGCACCTGCATATCCCAGTATATAAAGAATTCGATGAGGGGATATATATCAACACCGGGGATTTTATAAATCATTTTACCTATGCAAAGATTTCTGAAAAAGGTATTAAGCTCGAATCATTAAAATAGAAATTGCATTTCACTGTAGGGGCACAGCATGCTGTGCCCCTACGAATGTTTTGTGAAGAGTTATCTATTAAATGTCATTCCCGTGAAAACGGGAATCCATGCTTTTTTTATTGAGTCACTGGATACATACTTTCGCGGGTATTACAAAATTGCCTAAGCATGTTTCCCCAATTTCTTTTTCACAGCGTTGATGATCCCCCCCATTTCAATAATGGTGCAGACATAATCAGGAAATGCAAAAAATTTATATTCCTGATCTTTATGAATTACTTTCCCTCGTGTAATACTAATCTCAATATCATCACCAGTTGAAACATCGCCGGTAAGATTCAAATTGATCAGGACCAACCCGGAGTTTATCGCTTTGCGGTAAAAATCCCGTCCGAAAGATAGTGCGATAATGCATTTTATTCCAACTAATTTGAGTCCTTCGATCGCTGGTTCGATATGATTGCCGCTTCCGAAATTTTCTCCGGCAACTATTATCCCGGCGCCGTTAAGCATCTGAGGGAATTTTTCATCCAACCCTTGTAAGATTATCCCTGAGAGTTTTTTCTCATCGGAGGTATAATTATATTCAGGAATGATTTTATCAGTTGTGATATTATCACCAAGGACTATCAGCGTTCCGGAAATATTTTTCATTTTGATGCG
>JBDRQG010000144.1:0-5101 GCA_043826475.1 bacterium | reverse complement strand
CATCAGGCAGGATTCCGCAACCGCTGTGAATTTAGTTTCGACAATGTTAAAGATGGACCTTATCTCAATCTAAAATCGGCAATTCTGGTCAATTATGAAAACGGCGAGGTTATTTATGATAAAAATGCCGAAGAGGTCCGGCCGATTGCATCTATTTCCAAACTTGTTTTAGCCATGGTGCTGCTGGATAATGGCATTGATCTGAAGAATAATACTGAGAAGATAACTAAACAGGATGCTTATCGATCATCTCGGTCACGATTAAGTGTCGGGTTCGAAATGACCCTATATGATCTTCTGCATGCGGCTCTGTTGAACTCAGATAATCGTGCTGCTCGTGCCCTGGCCAGAGCAACATCCGGTTCACAGGAAGAGTTTGTCAGGGAAATGAATCTTAAAGTAAAAAAACTTGGTCTGGAAAAGACTGAATTTCATGACCCCACCGGTCTTGATTCCCGAAATGTTTCCACAGCTCATGAAGTTGCCAAAATTCTGCATTACGCCTATCAATATAAATTAATTTCGGAAATCACATCCAAAAAGACTTATCGGGTAAAAATCCTGAACCGCAAAAATACATATCGCCAGATGGCCAATACCAATTTGATCATTCAGTCCAAATATAAAGTCCTGGGTGGCAAGACCGGCTATATCAAGGCGTCGGATTATTGCCTTACGACCCTGGTAAAAAACAGTAAAGGGGAGAGGCTGACTCTGGTTGTCCTTGGTGTTCCGGGAGACAAGCTTCGCTTCAAAGAGGCCCGCAAGCTTATTGATTGGGGCTTTAAAAATATATCCTGATCTGTTTTCATCTTATTTTAATAATGAAATTATAATATAAAAAGTGGCAAGGCCACTAAATCATTTGTAAAAATCAGCTTGTCATCTTATAATAGAATTCAATATGAAATCAAAACCTGACATCATGGTTATTGGAGCCGGTTATGTGGGGCTTGCCTCGGCAGTATTTCTGGCCTCCAAAGGATATAATGTAACAGTAGCTGATAAAAATAAAGAGACCGTATCCCAACTAAAAAAAGGAAAACTTCATTTTCGAGAAGCGTTACTAGCAAATAAACTTAAAGCTGTAATCAGATCAAAAAAGCTAACAGTATCTTTACCCGAAAAAGAATTGTATCAACAAGCAGATATTATTTTTATTGCTATCGATTCGGCTGATCAGTTGTCTTGGAAGATGAAGCTGGGAAGTTTTAGTAAAATTGCACAATGGGTAGGAGAAATAAAGCATAGGAAACCACCCCTTATAATCCTCAAATCAACAAACATTATCGGCTTCTCGGAACAGTTTCGTAAACTACTGGATAAAACACCATATGGTAAGGATATCAAATTAATTGTAAATCCTGAATTTTTGCGTGAGGGGTACGCTTTTGAAGATACTGCTAAGCCCTGGCGGATTATAATAGGAGCTGATAATAAAAAGGATACAAAACCCCTTCTTGATATATATAAAAAAGTCTATCCGCCAAAAATCCCTGTAATAAATACAGATTGCAAATCTGCTGAACTAATCAAACTGGCTTCCAATGTTTATCTGGCTCACCGTCTGGCATTTATTCACGAGATGGCTGATTTTGCCAGAATGGAAAGACTGGACATTGAGCCAATAAGAAAAGGAATCGGACTGGATAAAAGAATCGGGTTGGTTTATTTCAAACCCGGTTTGGGATTCGGTGGATCATGCCTTCCCAAAGATTGTATCCTGATTAACTCCAGCGAAAGCAAGCATCATTTTACTTTTGAATCCGCTGTTAGCGCCATGACCGTTAACGAAAAGATTATAAAATACTTATGTGAAAATATTAAAAAGGTAATAGGAACCCTTAAAGGGAAGAAGATTACAATTTTAGGAGCTGCATTCAAAGCTGATATTGATGATACACGCGGTTCAAGAGCGGTCAAGCTTGCTCTTACCTTGCAAAAAATAGGAGCCAAAGTTGTTGTTTATGATCCATACCTTAAATCTGTCGACGGGAAATTATTGATAGAGCCTGAACTTGAAAAGGCTTTGGAAAATTCATCTATAATTATAATTGGAACACCCCATAAGAGATTTAATTCTCTGAAACCGAATATGTTTTCTAAAAAAGTAAAGCTTAAGCTGATCGTCGATTATTATGGGATACTAAATAAGTCCAAATGGGAGAAGCATGGCTTCAGATTTATCTAAAGGTTTATGATGTCAAAAAGAATTTTAGTTACAGGATCATCAGGGACAGTTGGAACAGCTGTTACGCAGGAATTGATAAAACAAAAATATGATGTCATTCCTTTGGATATTAAGCATACCTACTGGGACAAGCAGATTGATCGTAAAACAATTTTACACGATCTCCGCAAACAGATTAATAATAAGATATTAAAGAAAAAACCGGATATGATTATCCACCTGGCGGCAAATGCCCGTGTTCATGATCTGGTGGTTAAACCGCAACTGGCTCATGATAATTACCTGATGACCTTCAACCTTCTTGAATATGCCAGGCAGAACAATATTAAGGATTTTGTCTTTTCTTCATCAAGAGAGGTATATGGTGAGTCAAAACCGGGGGAGAGGCGTCAGGAAAAATCAACCCATGTAACAAAAATCAAATCCCCGTACACCGCTTCCAAGTTTGGTTCAGAAGCCCTGATCCACTCATATAGCGAATGCTATGGAATAAACCCGGTAATTGTTCGATTATCCAATGTTTATGGCCGCTATGATGTCTCCGAGCGAGTGATTCCATTATTTATCTATTACGCTCTTATAAACCGTGATATTTCAGTCTTTGGCAAAGAAAAGAAACTCGATTTCACATATATTGATGATTGCGTTGATGGAATCATAAGAGTTGTAAAACAGTTTAGCAAAGCATCCGGTCATACCTTTAATCTCTCAAGAGGACGCGGGGAGAGGCTTTTTGACCTTGCCCATATGATTGTTAAGTCCTTAAATTCTAAATCCAAAATTTCATCAACTAATAAGAGAGTTGGGGAAATATCATCTTATACAGGCGATATATCATTAGCTTGCAATATATTGGGCTATAATCCTAAAGTATTACTTAAAGATGGTCTGATGGCTAATATTGAATGGTATATCAAGGCAATGAAGGAACATCGGGTTTATGAATATCAGCGCAGGAATCTAATGAAACGTGGCTGGGCATAAGGTGGGTGGCAAAGCTACTTTTATTTACTGAATAGATTATATTTTATTATACACCAGATGGCTTTTGCACCATCTTTCCAGCCGATTTTTTTACCCTCTTCGTATGTTCGACCATAATATGATATTCCCATTTCATAAATACGTACCCGCATTCTGGCTATTTTAGCGGTTATTTCCGGCTCAAAACCAAAACGATTCTCTTTAATGTCAATTGATTGGATTATTTCCCGACGAAAGACCTTATAACAAGTCTCCATATCAGTTAAATTGATATTAGTAAACATATTGGACATCAAAGTCAGGAATCTGTTTCCAATATAATGCCAGAAATATACCACACGATGCGGACCGCCACCCATAAACCGTGATCCATAAACAACATCGGCCTTACCAGAAACTATCGGCTCTATCAAGGCTTGGTATTCATTAGGATCATATTCAAGATCAGCATCCTGGATAATTACAATATCTCCAGTAGCATGTGCAAACCCGGTCTTAAGGGCAAAACCTTTACCGGAGTTCTTATCCTGATAGATAATTTTTGATACCTGAGATTCAAGTTTTTCTTTAAGAAAGTCACGGGTACCATCAGTGGAATAATCATCAACTAAAATAATCTCTTTATCATCAATCGGGGAGGCTTTGACTCTGGCGACAATCTCTTCGATAGTGGAGAGTTCGTTATATACCGGAATTTCTATAGTTAGTTTCATTTATTTCTCAATTAACGTCCCATAAGATATATTATGTTAACTAATGAAATTAAATTCAATTGGATTTGAGCAGAAATCGTAAAATTAAAATAGTTTTTTATATCATTCATATCTGAAGATTAACAAAATTTATTTCAATTATCAACGTAATTCACTAATGTAATCAGAGGTTTATTTAACAACTATATTCAGTATCCGGCCTTTTACAAAGATTATCTTAACAATATTCATGTCTTTGGTATAGTTTTGTATCTTTTCGCTTTCAAAAGCAATCTTTTCAACCTGTTCCTGATTTGATTCAGCCGCAATTGTTATCGTATCTCTGAGTTTGCCATTGATCTGGACTGCTATCTCAATTGTATCGCCAATAACGGCATCAGGATCAAAAATCGGCCATTCTGAACGAAACACAGATTCCTTGAAGCCGGCTTTTTGCCACATTTCCTCGGCCAAATGTGGTATCATCGGAGCCATAAACTGAATGATTTTCAAGATTATATAGTCATTTAATTGATCATTTTTTACTTTTTCAGGTTCATATTCACGTATCAATTCCATCAAAGCAGCAATCGAAGTATTAAATTGTAAACGCGGGAAATCATCGGTAACCCGCTTAATAGTCTGGTTTAGTTTAATATACAGCGACTTTTCATAAGATGATAATTCTGCTGACTTAAAGTAGTACTTTAAGTCGGGCTTGGTGTTGCGACAATAGTCAATTATAGGGACAAGTTTATTCATTACAAATTTTTCACTTCCCACTATGGCAGCGTCGGACCAATCAACCTCTTTTTCAGATGGAGCCTTGAAAAACATAGCCATGCGGGAGATATCAACCCCATGTTCAGCCATCACAGCCATTGGGGATGTAACATTCCCTTTGGATTTTGACATTACTTCGCCGTTTTCGTCTTTAACCATGCCATGATTAAACATCTGGGTTGCAGGTTCAATTGTTTTAACAATCCCCAGATCATACAGGAATTTATGGAAGAAACGGAAATAAATCAAATGTCCGGTAGCATGAGTAATCCCGCCAATATATAAATCAATTGGCAGCCATTTATTTTCTTCATCAGGATCAAATATTAATTCATCGTTATTAGGATCAATATAGCGCAAATAATACCAGGACGAGCATACAAACGTATCCATTGTATCAGGATCCCTCTGAGCCTCTCCCCCGCATTTTGGGCATTTAACATTCATAAAT
>JBDRQG010000143.1:0-4642 GCA_043826475.1 bacterium | reverse complement strand
ATCCGGATCATAACAATCGGGGTAATAGCTGTAATAGGTATTCCCCTGAACAAGGAACGAATCCTGAGTGGTAATCATTGGGGCTACATTCAGATGATAAACATGGGCCCAGGGAGCTCCAATATAGGGATGAGTTTCAACTCTTCCTGATTCATCAGCTGCTTTAATATAATAGGCTACCTCGCTGGCTCCGGGCTGTGCAGGAATCTCTCCAAAGAATGAATCAGGAACGGCAGTACTGCTTAACAGAGCATATTCCCAGACTCCCTCATCAACACTATATATTATCTTCAGAGAATCACTAATAAGGGCCTGATCGGAGCAGGGATCTATCTGAACTGAAATGGAAACATTATCATTGGGATTATATGTACCTATAACCGGGATATGATTTATAAAAAGCATATCCTGATCGGGCACTCCCATTGCTCGGCAATGAATAGCATCATCATCGAGCCATGAGCCGGTAAAGCCTAAAATTTCATAACCGGGCATGGCATCAGCATATGTTTGAAGAGCCGTATTATCCTGACTATTATTAAAAATAGGGACAAGTACTTTATCATTGAGAATAATAGAATTCGTGTAAGCGGTTCCGGAAGGACAATAGATTCTTACAATAGTATAAGGCTGCCCCCAGGCGGAAATTTGCTGTGAAAGATAATTAGCCCGGGCATTTAACAGAGCATAACTTGAGCTCGAAGTAGGAACATCTTTAACCATAATAGTGGTCGGATTCAAAAATTTAGCCCAGCAGTCTATGTGATGAATCCCCCCGGATTCAATATAACCAAGGACTTCATAGTCATTCCCCAAATAGGCTAACATAATCGAATCCACCTGATTGTTAGTCAAACCAGGATTTTCATCATAAACCAATCTGGTTGACATAGACATTCCCAACCCGTCGGACATATGATTGCCGCCGGTGGTTGTCAGATCCATACCATATACGGATAATCCCCACGTGCTCCCAATTACCTGAGGAATGATGTCATCCTCCGGTCTCGGGCGGTTATAGATATGATCAACTATACCCATCCGACCATTATTGAAAATAAACCACGGTCCGTAATCACGAGTCCAGTAGGTATTAGTAGGGGCTAATATAAATTCTGTATTGGCCATGTTAACCCCACCTGCTACATAGGCATTATAACAACTACTATAGGATGCACTCGCCACAACTGTAGTAACCATCAGATCTTCAGACATTTCAGCAACAATAGCTACCGAAATACCAAGCGGGTATCTTATAATCACACCCTGTGATGGCTCCCATTCAGCCGGGTTGCGAATTTCTCCATAAGGAGGTGATGTTGTTTGATGGCCTTGGCCGATCTCATCAAGCCGGGTCATTTCCTCGGCTGTCAGGCCAATCGGAAGAGATTCTTCTTCCTGAGGTTCGTTTGCTAATACAGTAATAGGGATTAACAAAACAAATAGTAAAACAAAGATGTTTGAAGATAATTTCATCTGTCCACCCGATATGTAAATTTTGATTCATGTTGTACCTCTCAGGTACAGAAAAATCCATTATTTACAATCTAACCAAAAATATAATATTTGCAATTGAATATTAATAAAGCTGTACTAAAAAGTAGTTATTTTTAAAAAAACCTGGCAATAAATATTACCAGGCATAAAGATATTTTAAATATGGAAATATTATTTCTAGAATAAATTGCCAGCCCTGACTTTTTCATCCAGAAGACGACAGCCTTCCATCATTATTGTCTCGTTTGAATGATTATTATTTGGTTCCGGCAAATTGTCTTCCAGGATTGGTTCAACAACCCATACTCCATCAGTCCAGCCCAATGCGCCATAGATTGCTTCAGCTCCGGTATCACCTTTATATTCGGCGAATGCAATCTGTCCCTTATTCAGGTAAATCTCCATTTCATGAGCCGGATCATTATTTGAAGTCAGGGTAATTTTAACCGTTTTCTGGCTTGGGCCAAGAGCTTGTAGAAGATCTATCAAATTCATATCCGAAAGGCGGCCATTGGTTCTTGACAATTGCTTAGATGTTTCATCCAACTGACGCTTTTCTTCAATAAAGGTTCTGATCTTTTTCATCTTAAGAATAAGAAGATCAAGATTGGAATCAATGTCGATCACGTCCTCAATGCTTTTATCAAACAATTCCGTTACATGAGAAGTTGTCTGGAAATCGCTGAGAATAAAGGTTGGGCTTTCTTTAAAATCAATCCCTCTTGAAATCAAATCATTTACCGTAGCAATTACATTGCTGGTGTCGCTGGGAAGCATCAGGATTAATATATCCGGTTTGCTGCGCTCATAAAGCTCAACAACCGACTCAGGAGAGGTTTGAATAAGAGATCTAAAGCCTTCGTTTTTGACTCGCAGTTCAAGGGGATATGCAATACCCGGATCAAGAGAATAAATCATAACCTGGCAGCTGCTGTCTGTTGCCGTACCGGTTAATATCTGCTCCTGCATCATAACTATAAAGGATTCCACCACTTCGCGTAAAAAGAGCTTGCCGGTCAAATCACGGAATTTTCTTTTAATGGCATCAAATTTATCAAGGCTGATTTTATCGCCATTGGGAATGTTATCACAAAAAAGATCAATCATTGTCAATATATTTCCGCCCAACGCTTCGATAGGAAGCCGTTTGGTAAATTTTCCGCCAAGATCCTTGTACATACATCTCAACATTTCAATGATTACCGGAGAATAATTTAACGACTTCAGCAATTTCACTGTGTAGCGAATAGTCTCCCGGGGGTCTTTGTTGGTGTCCTCTGATGAATAATAGAATTTTGCAAGGTCATGGAGATAGCCGGCATTGGTAATTTTAATTCGTTCTTTAGGCGGAAGTCCCATCTGCTTACAGAGTTTTTCCACATACTGGCCAACGATGCTGCTATGATTAGTCGATAATTTTTCTTTAGCAGATAAAAGCGAGGTAAATAGATTCAAATTTTTTAATAATAATTCTTCCTCAGTCGTAACGTCTTCATCATTAACCAGAAGGTTAGCAGCTGATTCATAATATCTCACAATGGTCCGGGGTGATGTCTTTCGCAGACGGTCTATAAGATCGATATAATCACCTGCCACAGTATCTTTTATAAAGACGGTATGAAACTGCTTATCACCGATGATATCGATAGCGTCATCGGCTGAATCGGTTATTGTGACCTGATAATTTTCCCGTTCCAAGATACCCTGCATTAAAGGGGCGGAGAATTCTTCATCAGTGACAAGAAGAACCTCACCGACAAAATTAGAAATAGGATGATCTTTATCTTCAAGATTGGTAATAACCTTAACTCTGCCAGTCTCGGTTGCTTCTTCAGGAATTTCAAAAAGAAGATTATCATCGAGAGAAAGGTCTCTTCCCAAATAATATTTTGCGATAACAGTATTCAAAACCAGTTCAGCCGCTACATATAATTTTATAACTTTACCGCGGGCAATAAATTCCAATTCATTCAAAAGATTCGTATCGCAGGGATCCTCACAGGCAATTTTCAAAATATTCTTCTCAGGATTATAATCAAAAGGGATGACTTTCCTGACAATAGCTACTTTTTTGGGTATGAAATTAATAATAATATCGGGGATTTCCAATTTGGATAAAATAACCCCTTCGCAGCCAAACTGCATGGTCAGAGCTTTGACTAACCCTGATTCATCAATATAGCGGTGATAAAGAAGTTGTGATCCGAATTTGCCCCCGTGTGCTTTCTGGCGCAGAAGAGCTTCTTTTACCTGCGATTCTGTTACCAGTCCCTCTCTGATCAGTATTTCATCCAGACGCATAGTGTTTATTTTTTTACTCATACCGTTTCCACTAGATTCTCAATGGTTGTCATAGCTTTTTCATAAAATGGCGAAGGATCAACAGCCGCTTTTATTGCTTCAGTCGGTGTTATCATTCCGGAATCAACAAGAGCTTTCAAATGGTTGTCCATAAGGCGCATCCCCTGTTTTCGGCTTGATTGTATAATCGAAGGAATTTGAAAAGTCTTTGCTTCCCTGATCAGGTTTGCAATAGCACCTGAAGAATTCATCAGTTCATAGGCTACGACTCGACCAGAACCATCGGCTCTTTTCAACAATTGTTGTGATACAACTCCAATAAGACTATCAGCTAACATAATCCTTATTTGCTGCTGCTGATCAACCGGAAAAACATCGATAATTCGATCAATCGTCGATGATGAAGACTGAGTATGCAAAGTTCCAATTACCAGCAAGCCAACTTCAGCAGCGGTTACAGTTAAAGAAATAGTTTCAATATCCCTCAGTTCACCAACCATGATAACATCAGGATCTTCCCTGAGTGCCGCTCTCAAAGCACTGGCAAATGATTTTGAATGGAGGCCAATCTGTCTTTGTGATACAAGCGAATTTTTATCAGTATGAACATACTCGATAGGATCTTCCAAAGTTATAATATGGCGCGAAAAATTAGTATTTATATGATCTATCATAGCTGACAAAGTGGTTGTCTTGCCGGAATTGGTCGGACCGGTAACAAGAAGCAAACCGGATTTATTCTCTACTAAAGATGATACATTTTCAGAGAAACCAAGCGAAGCAAGATCATTCACATGATCAGGAATCAGCCTAATTGAGGCTGATAAACCAGAATAAGTTTGAT
>JBDRQG010000142.1:0-6104 GCA_043826475.1 bacterium | reverse complement strand
TGTGTTTTCTTCTGTGCGTAATGATGAAATCTAACTATTGATATAATGCCTTGTCATAGATACTGATTGTTCTTACTGTGTAGGGGCACGGCATGCCGTGCCCCTACAATAACATGCCGGGAAATAGTACCATGTAATTGTGTCATGAAAGAGTAGCTATGCTACCCGTCAGGTTTGGCACTGCCTGATTTCCCTCCAAGCTAATTGTCCGATGCCGCCCCTGACGGGTGAACAAAAGAATGCCAACCGAATTGTGATTTTTAGTGAACCATAAATCACGCATATTTTAAAATCGAGAACACTCGTAGTTCTATATAACAATCTCTGTGCCGGATGATATTGGTTCTCCTGTCAATTATTGATTTTCCTATGCAATAACGAGTTATCTGTATTAATAATTTTGAGAGAAAAAATATTATCAGTAAATCTAATTAATTTCAGTCAGATCATTCGTAATGTCATACGAATTTATTAATCATAATATGGCAGTTGTGGACATCTGCCACTCACTTTGATGTCTGCTAATTAGTCATTGCCAATAAAAAAACCACTGCCTAAGCAGTGGTTTTTATCTAAGAGAATTATTATCTCACAAAAAGCAACAAGGTTGCTATTTCTTTTCCTCTTTTTTCTTGGCTTCTCCGCCTTCGGCTTTCTTTTCGCCTTCAGCTCCATCAGCAGTTACGGCGCCTTCAGCAGCTTCGGCCGCTTCACCTTCAGCCGCTTCAGCACCTTCAGCTGTGGCAGATTTGATAACGGTCGGGGCGCTGATAACTACAATGGTTCGTCCTAATTCAGTCAGGATAGATACATTACCCAAATCCAAATCCTTAACGTGCACCGATTCACCGATACCAAGATTGGTGACGTCAATATCAATTTGATCGGGAATATCACCCGGCAGGCAGGAGATATCTAGTTCGCGCAGGGTCGTCTGCATGATGCCGCCATCGTTTTTAACGCCAACAGGAATGCCGTGGAATTTAATCGGCACCAAAATATCAATTGGCTTTGTCATCGAGATGGCATGAAAATCAAGATGAGTGACACGACTGGTAATCGGGTCGCGCTGAATTTCACGAAGGACAACTTTGTTTTCTTTACCGCCAACATTCAGGACAAGAATGCTGCTGGTGGTGGCGTTTTTCATAGCTGTACGAAATTCTTTTTCATGTAGAGCAACTGAAAAGGGGGCAATTTCCGGACCATAAACAACTGCTGGAATTTTACCTTCAGCTCTTGTTCTGTGGGCACCGCCTTTACCGGAACATTCACGGATTTCGGCGGTCAGGGCAATCTCTTTCATCTTCTTATTAAACCTCCAAAAGTATTGTTTGCAATCTTATGAAATCATCGGTTGATCTTTAAACAGCGAGGAGACCGATTCTTCATCGAATATTCTTTTGATAGTTTCTCCGATAAGTTCCGCGCAGCTTAGAATTTCAAATTTATCACTAAGTTCTTTTCCTGAAAGATCAATCGAGTCGGTAATAATCATTTTCTTGATAGGTGATTCATTGATTCTGTTGATAGCTTCACCTGATAAAACGCCATGGGTGCAAGCGGCATAAATATCAAGGACACCGCTATCTTTAAGGAAATAGGCCGCCTGGCAGAGAGTACCGGCCGTATCAACCATATCATCACGAATTAATATATTTTTTCCTTCAACGTCGCCGATCAGGTTCATAACCTTTGCTTCATTAGGTCTAGGACGACGTTTGTCAACAATAGCCAAGTCGGCATTTAATGCTTTGGCTGTTACTCGGGCAAGTTTTATCGAGCCGACATCAGGGGAAACCAGACAGAGGTTTTCTATATTTTTCTCTAAAAAGTATTTGTTAAACAACTGAGAAGAATACATATGGTCATGGGGAAGGTCAAAAAATCCCTGAATCTGGCTGGCATGAAGATCCATTGTCATAACCCGGTCAGCTCCGGCAATGGTAATAAGATTTGATACAAGTTTGGCTGTGATAGCAACCCTTGGCCGGTCTTTACGATCAGCTCGGGCATAACCGTAGTAGGGGATGACAGCAGTGATTCTCATAGCCGAGGCTCTCCGGGAGGCTTCAATAAGCATCAGTAGTTCCATCAGATTATCGGCCGGGGGATTAGTGGGCTGAATTATGAAGACGTCTGCTCCGCGTATATTTTCGTTGATTTGGACAAAAATTTCGCCATCGGAGAAGGTTGTCACGGTACAGTCTGTCAGCCTGTCTCCGATATACCCGGCAATATTAGCGGCTAACGGTCTGTTAGCATTTCCGGTAACAATTCTAATTTCGTCACGTACAATCATCGTTCGGCTCGTATCACTCCATCAAAGTTAAACCTGTTTTAAAACAACCAACGGGCCGTTTTAACCCAGGTCTGAATCACAACCAATATTGCTGGGGCGGCAGGATTCGAACCTGCGAATGCCAGCTCCAAAGGCTGGTGTCTTACCGCTTGACGACGCCCCAAACTTAGGTCATCATCTCTCTTGATCGCTAAAGCTGCTGCTCTTACTGCCTTGCACCTTTAACTCTTTTTCATACGCTTCCAGAACCAGCTTTTCGATCTCTTCCCTCATCTCGGCGTTGACCGGATGAGCGATGTCCTGGTGAGTGCCATTGGAACGCTTGCGGCTTGGCATTGCAACAAAATAACCTGTATTGCCCTGGATAATTTTCATCCCTCTAACAACGAAGGCATTATCAAAAGTTACGTTAGCAAAGCCTTTTAATCGTTCCTCATCTCTTAAAGTCACCCGGATTTCTGTAATCTCCACGGCGCCTCCCTTTCAAAAATGAACCTGCCTCTGGAGGGTAATTGGTCTGACCACATTGGTAAGCCAATTCCCCCAACCGGAAGTATTAAACTCCTCTCTTTCCGGGATTTTCTCAAAGATCCCAAATACCGTAGGTCCTGATCCGCTCATACGAACCAAGCCTGCTCCAAATTTTTTCAGATCATCTTTTATCCTGCTTAGTTGCGAGTAGGATTCAAGATGCACCCTTTCAAAGTCATTGCGTGAACCGGATAAATAATCAATGAATTTTTTAACCGCCTCGCAACGAGGTAAAATAAAAGGATCGCCGGATTTTGTCAAGTTCATTCTGAGCCGGGAATAGCTCTCGGCGGTCGAAATGGCAATATCAGGTGTCACTAAAACCATATGATAATCAGTGGGATAGCTGGTCTCCTCGATGTTTTCACCCCGTCCGGTAACCAGCGCCTGACCTGCGGAAAAGAAAAATGGAATATCGGAGCCTAGTTTAAGACCTAATTCAGCCATTTCTCTGTAACTTAGCTTCAAATCATATAAAATATTACAAGCCAATATAGTAGCGGCAGCGTCAGATGATCCCCCGGCCAGACCCGCAGCAATGGGAATATTTTTCTCAAGGGTTATAAGCAACCCCTTTTTTAGATCGAAATTCTCTTTCATCATCTGAAATGCCCTGCAGATAAGATTGTTTTTATCTGGTTTTAAGTCGTTGGTATTACTTATAGTAAGAGAAATATCAGAGTTGTCGGTAAGCTCAAAAGTCAAGTTATCAAATAAAGAAACAGCCTGAAAAAGAGAATTTATGTTATGGTAGCCATCGGGACGCTTATTAAGCACCTCCAAAAAGAGATTTACTTTGGCAGGTGTTTTTAGTGAAAGGCTATTCTCTTTTTTTTCAATGACTATCACATTAATTCCTTAAGATTCCGTTTATACAGGGAATCAATAATACAACACAAAAATAAATTGTCAAATAATCATATTTTTTCCCTTTAATTCGATGGTGCTTGTCATTTTGCCATAATTTATATATTTTCCCAGTTCGGATAATTGAAATATTTTTTTATTAGAGGAGATATATCATGGACCCCTTTGGAGCGCTCAAGACTCTCAAAACCAAGCACAACAGCTATAAATATTATCAACTTAGCAGTCTAGCGAAGCATGGTAATATAGAAAAGCTGCCCTATTCGATAAAAATTCTTTTGGAAGCGGTTCTTCGCAATGTTGACAATCATATTATTAATGAAAAAGATGTTATCAAACTGGCTGGATACAACGCCAAAAAGGTTGGTGATGTCGAACTTCCATTTAAGCCGGCCCGAGTTCTTTTGCAGGATTTCACCGGAGTGCCCGCAGTTGTAGATCTGGCGGCTCTTCGTTCAGCGATGAAAAGAATGGGGGGTGATCCCAAAAAAATCAATCCGCTCGTTCCGGTCGATCTGGTAATCGATCACTCGGTTCAGGTAGATGCTTTTGGGTCAAACGATGCTATGAACATAAATGTCGAAAAAGAATTTGAACGAAACAACGAGCGCTACCAGTTTCTTCACTGGGGACAGAAATCATTTAATAATTTCCGAGTCGTTCCACCCGCAACCGGAATATGCCATCAGGTGAATTTGGAATATCTTGCCAAATGCGTGCTGATTAAAGATGGCGTAGCAATTCCAGATAGTTTAGTTGGAACCGACAGTCATACCGTGATGATTAATGGTCTCGGAGTTGTTGGCTGGGGTGTGGGGGGAATCGAAGCCGAAGCAGTCATGCTGGGGCAGCCGATTTATATGCTTACTCCCGAAGTTATCGGTTTTAAAATGACCGGCAAATTATCCGAGGGTGTCACTGGAACTGATTTAGTGTTGACTGTTACTCAGATGCTTCGTAAAAAAGGAGTTGTCGGAAAATTTGTAGAATATTTTGGCTCGGCTCTGGATGATCTTCCTCTGCCGACAAAAGCGATGATAGCCAATATGGCTCCGGAATACGGGGCGACTATGGGTTACTTCCCCTGGGATAAGACTACTCTTGAATATTTGAAAATGACCGGCCGTACCGAAGAAGAGATTGATCTGGTTGAAACTTATGCCAAAGAACAGATGCTCTTCAGGGATAAGGGATCATCGGCGCCGGAATTTACCGATACGCTGGAACTGGATATTTCAAAGGTTGAATCATCATTAGCCGGACCCAAACGACCACAGGACAGAATCTCCTTAGCAAATATGAAATCTGCTTTTAATAAAGACCTCACTGCTCCTATCAAAGAACGCGGCTTTGAACTTTCGAAAAAAGATCTTAACAATACTGCTATTGTCAAGAGTGGAAATAAAACTGAAATCGGGCATGGTGCGGTTGTTATTGCGGCGATTACTTCCTGTACCAATACTTCCGATCCTTCGGTTTTGATTGCAGCCGGACTTGTAGCCAAAAAAGCAGTTGAAAAAGGACTGACCGTAAAATCTTATGTTAAGACATCCCTGGCTCCCGGATCACGAGTGGTCACTGATTATTTAAACAAGGCCGGTTTAACGAGACCGTTGGATAAACTTGGATTTAATACGGTAGGGTATGGCTGCACAACCTGTATTGGTAATTCCGGTCCTTTGCCTGATGCGGTTGTTACGGCTATCAACGATGGTAATCTTGTTGCTTCAGCTGTCCTTTCCGGGAATCGCAATTTTGAAGGAAGAGTCAGTCCGAACACCAAAGCCAATTATCTGGCATCGCCACCGCTGGTGGTTGCTTATGCCTTAGCTGGAACGGTTGATATTGATCTTACCAGTGACCCAATCGGTACTGACAAAAATGGTAAAGATGTTTTTCTAAAGGATATCTGGCCGACTCAAAAAGAGGTGATGGATGTCATTGCTTCATCGGTCAGCCCGGAGATGTTCCGCCATCAGTACAGCAAGGTTTCAGATGGCAACGAAATGTGGAACAAAATCAAATCCCCTTCAGGCGATCTTTATGAATGGGAAGAAAAATCGACTTACATTCAGGAACCCCCATTCTTCGTTGATATGGCTAAAGAAGCCGGCGATATCCAGCCGATAACCGATGCTCGTGTGCTGGCGATGCTGGGTGATTCGATCACCACCGATCATATTTCACCGGCAGGAGCTATTAAGGCTGATTCACCGGCCGGAAAATTCCTGATGGACAACGGGGTGCAGTTTGCCGATTTCAACTCCTATGGTTCCCGGAGAGGTAACGACCGAGTCATGACACGCGGAACTTTTGCCAATATCAGACTGCGCAATCTTCTGGCTCCTGGAACCGAGGGAGGCGTGACGGTGCATTATCCTTCCGAAGAACCGATGTCGATCTA
>JBDRQG010000141.1:0-6696 GCA_043826475.1 bacterium | reverse complement strand
CTTAAGGTTATTGATATTTTCCGCGACTTTATTTGGACCGGGATCAATGTTACCACCGGCCTTTTCAAGCAGATCTGCCGAACCGCATCTGGAACTGACTGACCGATTGCCATGTTTGGCAACAGTCACTCCGGCTGCAGCCGCAACAATTGCTGATGCAGTTGAGACATTAAAAGTGTGGGCACCATCACCACCGGTTCCGACACCATCAACAGAATTCTTATCTATCAATTCTATTTTCAGGGAATGGGAACGCATCGATTGCACCATCCCGGCCACTTCTTCAGCCTTCTCCCCTTTTTGCTTTAAAGCAATTATAAATCCGGCAATTTGAGCCGGAGTAGCTTCCCCGGACATTATAGTGTCCATAACTTTCGAAGCTTCATTGATTGAAAGATTGTCGCCAGCTAATATTATCTTTAGGGCTTCTTTAATCAAGATAAGGTCTCCAGAAAGTTTTTCAAAATTGCTTTCCCATAATTGGTCATTATCGATTCGGGATGAAACTGCAAACCGTATAGAGGGTGTTTCTTATGCTGAATAGCCATAATGACACCATCGGAGGTTTTAGCAGTAACTTTAAAATCTTGAGGTAAAGATTTCGGCTCCACTACCAATGAATGGTAGCGCGTGGCAGTAAATGGCGAGGGAATATTTTTAAAAAGAGTTGACTTGTCATGCACTACCTCAGAAGTCTTACCGTGCATCAATGTCGGCGCATAACCTATTTTCCCTCCATAAACCTGAGCGATAGCCTGATGCCCCAGACAGACGCCAAGAATTGGCATCTTACCGGATGCATTTTTCACCAATTCATTCATAATGCCGGCATTTTCAGGACGTCCCGGACCCGGTGACAAAACCAGTGCCGAAGGCTCTTTTTTTATGATTTCATCAACTGTAATGACATCGTTGCGGTAAACTTCAATCTCTCCCCCCAATTCAGCGAGATACTGGTATAAATTGTATGTGAATGAATCGTAATTGTCCAATAACAGAATCATATAAAATCAGCCTTCTCCGGTAACGGCCTTAATCAATACTTTTGCTTTAGCTTCGGTCTCTTTGAATTCTTTAGCTGGCTTGGAATCAGCTACAATCCCGGCTCCGGCTTGAACATAAATTGTATCATTTTTTTTCACTAAGGTTCTTATGGCAATACATGAATCAAGGTTCCCCCAGAAATCAAGATAGGCTACCGCTCCGGCATAAACGCCCCGTTTTAATTTTTCCAATTCATCTATAATTTCCATAGCCCTGATTTTTGGTGCTCCTGATACTGTCCCGGCTGGAAAACAGGAGAAGAAACTTTCGATAGGACTGACATTTTTTTCAATAACCCCTTTAACCGAACTGACCAGATGGATGACATGGGAATATTTTTCAATTATCATTTGATCGGCAACCTCGACTGTTCCCGGTTTGCAGACTCGTCCCAGATCATTACGGCCCAAATCAAGAAGCATAGTATGCTCGGCTAATTCCTTTTTATCCTTTTTTAGATCATCAATTAATTTCAAGTCCTCTATTTCATTTTTTCCACGGGGACGGGTTCCGGCTATCGGTCTGGTTTCAATTGTCTTGCCTTCCACACGAACCAGCATCTCCGGCGATGAGCCAACAATAGCAGTGTTGCCAAAATTAAGTAGAAACATATATGGCGAAGGGTTAAGACGTCGTAATCTGCGATAGCAGGTTAAAGATGACAGCTTTGATTTAATCTGCCATCTCTGAGACAAAACAACCTGAAAGATATCCCCTTCTTTTATATACTTTTTTGCTTTGCGAACCATGGCTTCATATTCTTTTTGAGAATAATCAGCCTTAATATTGGATTTAAGTATTTTTTCCGGCTTGTCTTTGATTGTTTTAGTCTGAAGGGTTTTTACATTATCAATAATAGATCGTGCTGCATCATCATATTTTTTCTTTAGTCCTTTTTCTCCGGACTCATGTAAGATATTTGAAATAACCAGAATCTCCTGCTTGAGATGATCGAAGACTATAATATTCCGGTACATACTGATTAACATTGAAGGAGTATTCAGATCGTCAGAATTGCCATCAGGAATTTCTTCGATCCAGCGAATAGTATCATACGCAAAATAGCCTACCCCACCCCCGGTAAAACGGGGAAGTCCTTCAACCCTGACAGGCTTATAAAAATCAAATAATTGCTGGACAAACTCAACCGGGTTGGTATCAATTCTTTTTTTTATCTTTCCTTTGGATAAAACCACATGGTCGCTTTCTCCCTGAATATTCAAAAAAGGATCGAAGCCAATAAAAGAATATCGGGCCAGCTTTTCGCCCCCTTCTATTGATTCGAGTAAAAATGAGTTTTTATGGTGAGAAGCTAATTTAATATATGCCCCGACAGGAGTATCAAGATCAGCTGGTATCTTCTCAAACAGAGGGATCACATTCCCTTTTTTATTAAGCTTTTGTACTTCTTTGTAAGTAAACATCAGTAGTAATAGATCCCGTCACAGATTTTAACAACCGGACCAGTAAGTTTTACAATATTGGTGATTTCATCCCAATCAATAAATAAAGAGCCGGTATCAAATTTTACTTCGCATTTCCTATCAGATTGGGCCGACATAACCCCGGCACAAACAGCTGCTGCAGCTCCCGTACCTGATGAACCTGTGGCGCCTGCTCCCCTCTCCCAATCGGCAACGATCAATTTTTTCCGAGTTACGATTTTAACAAATTCAACATTAGTTCTTTCCGGAAATACCTGAAGATGTTCAATTTCCACTCCGAGAGTTTTCCAGTCGAAATCAAAATTCTCCACAAATAGTACGGTGTGTGGATTACCTATGTTAAGGCATGTGACCGGAAATTTTACTCCTCCGATAAGCAGCTCAGATTGAATCATATACTCCTGCTGGCTTTTTATCGGGACTTTTTTTGTCTCAAAATATGGCGTTCCCAACTCAGTTTGAACATTGCAACATAATTCATTCTCATCAAGTATAACAGCCTGGATATGTTCTCCTGCCATTTCAAAGATGAATTTCGTTTTCTTTTTGTTATTTAAGAAGAAATGATAAGCGGTAATTCGCAATCCATTTCCCGATTTTTCTGCCCAGCTTCCATCAGCATTGTAAAGGTCAAGTTTGGCATCATCTGTTTTGCTGTCGGAGACATAAATTACGCCATCAGCTCCAACCCCGGTCTGTCGGTGGCACAGGTTTTGTGTGAAGACAGGAAAATCTTCTTTCTTAATTTTGGATATAGGCTTATCAATGATTATAAAATCATTTCCTAAAGCATGGTATTTTGAATATTTAATTTGCATAAAACTAAAAACAAAATTATACCTCAAATAACAACTAAAAAGTCCTATCGGAACTTAGATTTATTAAAAAAGCCGCCAAAACCGGCGGCCTTTAAAAATCACAGTATGTATATATGCTACATATTAGCTTTGAATAAATCAGCCAATCTTGAGATGCCTTCCACGATTCCTTCATGAGTGGCATTTGAGAAATTTAGCCTCATAGTATGCTCTCCCCCGCCATTCGGATGGAATGGGGAACCGTAAACATAAGCTACTTTCTTTTCTATAGCTTTAGGAAGGAGGTCTTTAGCTGACATATGAATTGGAAGGGTAACCCACAGAAATAGACCACCATTTGGTTTGGTCCATTTTATCTCTGAAGGGAAAGTTTCCTGAAGTGCCTTTAGCATAGTATCACGCTTGGCTCGATAATCCTTCTTAAGTATTTCAATATGTGGTTCCAGCTTGCCGGCTTTAACATATTCATAAACTAGATATTGGCAAAGAGTATTGGTGTGCAGATCGGTACATTGTTTTACTTTTTCAAAATAATGCATAATGTTTTTGGGGCCATTCATCCAGCCGATCCTCAAACCGGGAGCTAAAACTTTCGAAAAAGTCCTCAAGGCCACGACAACATCACCACCAATTGACTTGAGAGTAGGCAAATGTTCCCCTGAAAAACGAATATCTCCATAAGGGTTGTCATCGATAATCGGGATATTATAATTTATAGCCAGTTCAATAAGCTGTTGGCGTCTTTCGAGAGACATGGTAATTCCAGTTGGGTTCTGGAAATTAGATACGGTATAAATAAGTTTCGGATGGTATTTTTCAATCTTTTCTTTGACTTGATCAATAATCATCCCCTCTTCATCCATTTCAACAGGAACATAGCGGGCTTGATAATAATCAAAGGCCTGAATAGCTCCAACATAAGTTGGAAGTTCGGTTAGTATATAATCACCGCGATCAATAAATGCCCTCGCAACAAGTTCCAATCCCTGTTGGCCGCCGGCTGTTATTTGAATATTGTCCGGTTCGCTCGGAGTTCCGCGTTTGGTAGCTCTTTGTGCTAAAAGCTCCCGCAATTCATTTAAACCTCTTGAAACAGAATACTGAATAGCTGCCGAGCCATAAGTATCAATCACTTTTCCCATCGCCCATTTCATATCATCAAGTGGAAAAAGTTCCGGAGCCGGAAGTCCGCCGGCAAAGGAAATAACACCGGGTTGGGATGAAATTTTAAGGATATCACGTATAATTGAGGATTTTAGCTCCACCACGTGAGGGGCTATTTTCCACTTATCGGTCTGAACCTTGTGATTCTGATCTATCAGCATTGTTTACCTCGCTATATTAAAATATTAAATATCAGGCTTAGTGTATCACTAACTCTAACATTTTCCATTGTTATAATAACACATTCATTTTGGGAATTCAAGGCTAATCAGGAAAAAAGTAATTTAATAATAATTGATTTAAGAAGCATTTACTGAAGTTATTTATTCGTTTCAGTTAAGGTATTTTATATTTTGACTTATTTACCTGAAAATATTATTATCGTATAAATATTTATCAAGGGGTCAGAAATGAAACAAAGCATCTTATTAACAGTTTTATTATTTATATTGACATCAACGAGCTACAGTTTTGACGGCCAGCGCAAAGGTTTTGTTCTTGGAGGCGGATTGGGAATCTGTGCCGTTTCACACTGGTCAGTTAACGTGGATTTCTATGATTTGGATGTTGCTGATGCAAATGAAGAAAGAGTAGGGCTTGGTCTTCATATCTTAATAGGCGGCTCTTTTGATGAACACAATATGCTGATTTATGAAAGTAACGTATCAGGATTCAATTCCGAATTATTAAATGAATCAATCGGGCAGGGTTTCAGCGGCGCTGCCTGGTATCATTATTTCAGCTCTGCTGGTAATTCAGCCTTCACTGCCTTGGGGTTAGGATTTTATCAATTCAAAGTTGGTGATTACGATGCGACTAATCCGGGGGGAGCTTTGCTTCTCGGAGCCGGCTACGAGTTTTCGAGACACTGGCAGATAGGAGCTTATCTGACTTTTGGTAAAACCACGGAATCAGCCTTTGGATTAAATGCTGATTTTGAACATGCGAATTTAAGTATTTTGATTAGCGGGATTGCTTATTAACAAAATGAGTTTCCCTTTTATTTTTTAAATTGACCTGCTATACCAAAATATATTGTAATTGGATTCAACTTATAATTTACAGTTCCCTCTCTCTCTTCACCGTTTAGATAGCGGATAATTACTGGCATTTCTGCTTTTTCATTTACCCACTTGATATCTATTCCAATTGAGAAATAATTGTTTACTTCCAGCCTAAGCCCGCCTCTTAAATGTTGGGAAGCTCCAGAGCCATATTTATACCGAATTGTTTTTTCAATAATATCATCATTCTGACCGATCTCAAATTGTCCAGAAGGCTCATCTGTTGGCCAATAATTATAATAGAAATTTTGTCCAAAACCAATATATGGTCTTAAAGAACCATCCCCCAAAAATACCAACAGATCCAAATCTATATTGAGAGACAATATATCTTCACCGGGAAATATACGTTCAAATCTTGTCCAAAAAAGATATGGCATAACACGAAAAGTAACTGGAGATAATTTATCGTAAGATATAGAAAACGCACCACCATAACCATCGCGATTATCTCGAGAGCCTGTTGCGGTTATTGCATAAAACCCCCCTCTCCAATGGGTATATTCTTTCTTATTGTGGTTATCATAATACAATTTAAATTTTATTGAATCGGAAGGCTTAAAACCATCTTCACTTTTGACTGACTTACTTGTTAACAAAGATATAATGAAAAGAGAGAAGATTAACTTTACTAGAAAATATTTATGATAATTATTACCCTTCATAAACCCCTCGTTTCCTGAAATATGTCTTCTTAAATATATTATAAAAACAGAAGTTAAAAAAAAGTCTTTTCTTGATAATCAGGTACTTTCCTAACAATAAAAATAAGATACAGCGAAACAGAACTACTGGCCTATTGTTTCGATTCAAAGATCTATTTTCCTGCCCGTTGAACATCATTCATATCCTGAGATAAAAAGGCAATACCATTTTGGCCATCGACATTATTAGGCCATATCTGAAGAGATTCAAGATAGTGACGCCGGGCGGATGAATAATTCTCAAGTTGAACTTGAATATAAGCTAAATGATTATGAGTTTTTGCAATCTCCTGATCAGTCTGATGTTGTTGCTGAATTATTTTAAGATCGTATGGTTTTAAAACTACTGAATCAATTTCTTTGGATAGTTGAGCTTCAATAATCGGCAAATGAACAGTATCATTACTATAAGTATCCAAACAATGCCACAACATATCCTTATAAGGCAAATTAATGT
>JBDRQG010000140.1:0-2270 GCA_043826475.1 bacterium | reverse complement strand
CAGCGTCTGTAGTGTGATATTCGATATAATCAGTAGAATTAAATCCAGTATTAATAACTTGTGAAAAATTTACTTAAGAATTAGGATCGGGCTCAATTTCATAATTATCAGATTCTTTCATATCACTTACATTTTGTACACCTAAAACAAGCGTAAAGCCTACGACAACGATTAAAGGTGTTCTATTGAATGTTTTCACTATTTTTCACCTCCTTTACCATATAAATAAATGTGTGTTTTTAAATAACGGTGCGCATCATCGGTGATTGTAAGCCTTCCGGGGGATGCGCATTTTACACAAAACAAAGAATTTTGTGAGTATGGTTATCGTCAGAGAATCCATAACTCGACCATCTCTTTTCCTTTTTTGGTGATTCTATACAAAGCAGTTGCTTCTGTTATTCCATCTTTACCACCATAATTCATTTGTGTTTCTACATGCTTTAACAGATTCTCCTCAAGGAAATGCTCTACTGTGAAAGGAGTGGCAATAACCCCAAAAGAATTTTTATAGGCGATTTTTAGTGCATTTACTCCGGCTTGTGTAAGTCTTCTATGAACTAGATACCTTTTCAATTTTCTTATGTCTTTGACATTTATTGTTTTTGTATCTTCAACCCGATGATGACAGTTGTAGCAAAGTGCGATTAAATTGTTTGGAGCCGTCTTGCCGCCATCTCTTTCTGGAATGATATGATGGAGCGTAAGATTCATCCCATCATGTTGGCCGCAATAGGCGCACTGGAATCCTGATTCATTCAACACAACTGATCTTACACTATCGGTTATTTTCTTCTTGTTCATAGTTAAATAAATTATATAAGCAACTATTATGCCAAAACAAAATAAGGACAATATGTCGTTATCGCTGATTATTAAAGAGATTAATGGTATTGAGTTAAAAAATAAAGGCATTGACTTGTCTCAACTCTCGACGAAGAAAGAAAGGAGTAATAAGTCAACTCAATCTCTAATACAACGAACCGAAAACCCCCATGGCTTATTGCCGCTGTAACGACCGACTTCTGAACTACCGTAATCCAGACCCCGGCCCCAGGCGTTGCCACTACCGTACTCCGTCGAAGACCAAAAGTAGGCGCTGCTACCCATATGGTAGCAATAGCCATTAGTGTAACGGTAGCCGCCAGGCAACGCAGAAAAACCGCTTTCGTTGGTGGCCCTGGTATTGGGACTGTTCCAATGTGATGTTCCAGTCTCTTTCATTTTACCACCCGCGACAGCATCACCACCCAGATAATCAACCAGGCTTTGCCACTCCGCATCAGTCGGTACATGCCAGCCGTTGGGAGCAATATTGCGACTGTCGCTTACTGCGTACCAGTTGTAAAACCTGCCATAAGTAGATGCATTATTCAAAATATTTCCATAATTGCAGTAGGCACCAGTTGTCAGATTGCTCCATGTTGTATTATCGGTAACATTGGGTATCGCATCACCATTGCGGTAATGCGTGACTTTCAGGTTTTCTGCCATCCATAGTTGATTACCGATTTTGACAGTTTGATACACATTACCGTCAATGTCAGCAATAATATTAGTTCTCCATACTACTGTATTACTATATCCTGAAACATGATTCGCAGTGAATGCGCAGACACGGTAAGTATATAGAATATCCTCCAATAATCCAGTATCATTATATACAGTTATGTTTTCGTTTAATTCTGCAATTTGCTCAAAGCTGCCGTCATTTTCCTTTCTTTCGACCCGGAAACCTGACTCAAACGAGCAGTTGTCAGTCCAGGTCAATCGAATAGATTGGTCGTCAATCGCAACAGCGTTCAAATTGCTCGGTGCTGGAAATGTCGTAGTTACAGATTTTTCATTTGAATAATCGGATTGATTGAGCTGTGTAAATGCTCTGACCCGATAGGTGTAAGTCTCACCGTAAGTCAAACCGGTTTCTTCGTAATCCGTTGAATTGGCATTTACTTCGGCGATCTGGACAAAGCTTCCAGAGCCGGTCTTGCGCTCAATTCTGAACCCCGATTCAAACAAGCAGTTGTTCGTCCAGGTCAACCGAACCGTTTGGTCATCAATGGCTGTCGCCCTCAGATTTGTTGGCGCCCATTCGTCAGGCTTGATTTCCGTATCCGGGTCAAGCGGATTACGGAATTTATGATCACAGGTGAAAGACAGAACGAGAATTAATACGATTAATACTTTGAATATAGATGAAATTCGTTTCATGGATTCACCTCCAGGACGTGACCGAGATAAATCAAATGAAAAAACTCATAGAGGCTGTA
>JBDRQG010000139.1:0-17686 GCA_043826475.1 bacterium | reverse complement strand
CAGGCTTCATGGCGCCTTGCTTACCAGTGAAGAGACCGAAGCTATCGTCAAACAAATCAATGATCAGGATCTGCCCATGCTGGCTCTTGAGAATATTTCTCAGGCAACCGGTGAGACTACAGAAAAGGAAGTAGACTTTGGTGATCCGTTATTTAAAGAGGCTTGCGATGTTTGTGTTAGGCATAAGCAGGGATCGGTCTCATTACTTCAAAGAAGATTGGGAATTGGTTATCAAAGAGCTGCCCGTCTGATTGATAAACTTGAGCAGGCTGGTATCGTCTCACCATTTGATGGTTCAAAAGCCAGGGAAGTGCTGGTAGATAAAGCCTATATAAGTACTCTTTTTGCTGGTGCCGATTCCACCAAAATGGTTGACCAGAATTCAAACTAATGCCTTTTAAAAAGTGTATAATATTTATGAAAAAACTAATTAGCATTTCTCTGGTTATTTTATGCCTTCAGGTTACTCTATATGCTGGCGATTCGGTAAAATCTGATCATTTTGATAACTTAAAGAAACAATTAAAAGAAGCCAGATGCATCCAAATTGAATTTATCTCTTCATTTGAATCATCAGTATTTGATACCACTGACAGTACCAAAGGTATAGCTGTTATCAGTCAGGATGGCCGTTATAATATTCAGTTAGGGAATGATCTTTATTTGTATGATTTGGAGAAAAGCTATTCCTATTCTCAAGGATCAAACCAGGTAATTATTGAAGAGGTGGCAGATCCAGAAATGGTCGGCAAAGAGATATCATTTATTAAAAATCTTGATGATTTATATGTTTCACAGCAGTTTATAAAAAACAGGATATACAAACTCACAAAGAAAACCAGAAATGATACCAGTGATACCCCAGATTCTTTAATTATATATCTCTCTGAGAACAAATTTTTTGACAGCTTGTCTTATTATGATATAAACGAAGACCTTAACTATATTTATTTTATCAGCCAGAAGATTTCCGATACCTGCGACAATTCATTATTTATTCCGATATTTCCAGACTCAGTAGAAAAGGTTCGTTTTTAGTTATTCATTATGAAATTTTACCTGCATAAACTCGGTTGTCCGAAAAACGATGTGGATGCTGAATATATTATTGCCTGTCTTATTGATGCCGGGCATGAATATGTTTCCAAACCGGAAAAGGCGGACTCCATTATCGTAAATACCTGTGGCTTTATTCAATCAGCTAAAGAAGAATCAATTGATGAGATATTACGATTGGGACAACTTAAAAAAGATGGAATCTTAAAAAAGCTGATTGCCAGTGGTTGTTTATCTCAGAGATACGGCGATGAACTTCTTAAAGGAATACCCGAATTGGATAGTGCTGTCGGGCTTGGACGAATGGAAAGCATTCTCAACGCTCTCGACTGCGACAATGGTATCAGAAAGACATCAAAATTTGAATCACGAAAACTGGCCTATCTTGACTGGAAGCATCGCTTTATATCTGACGGTTATCCCTATGCATACCTAAAGGTTTCTGATGGATGTAATCGTGACTGCTCTTTCTGTGCCATTCCTTCAATCAGAGGGAAGTATCGAAGTCGGCCAATGGAATCGATTATTAATGAAGCGAAATTTTTAGCTGAAAATGGTAAAAAAGAATTGATACTGGTTTCTCAGGAAGTAACATTATGGGGGCTGGATTTAAAAAATAATCAGAGAATTATAGGATTGTTGCAGGAATTAGAAAAAATTGAATCTGTCAAATGGATACGTCCAATGTATCTTTATCCATCAGTTGTAACACAAAAACTTATAGATTATATGACCTCCGGAAGTAAAACTTTGAGTTATTTTGATATCCCTCTGCAGCATATCAATGATGATATTTTAAAACAAATGAAGAGAAGGACAACTAAAAGAGATATTGAGACTTTGCTGGATAAGATAAGAAATTCACCTAATAACCCGGTGATAAGGACGACATTTATTGTCGGCTATCCCGGTGAAACCGACAAAAAGTTCAATGAATTAAAGGATTTTGTAAAAGAACAGCGCTTTGACAGGATGGGAATATTTACATATTCAGCTGAAGAAGGGACGCCTGGAGGGGAAATGAAAGGGCAAATCCCCGAAAAAGAGAAAATGGCTCGGATGGAAGAACTGATGCTGGTTCAGCAGGAAATTTCATTTGATAAGAATATCTCCTTGATAGGAAGCATACAGGAGGTTATTATTGATGAGGTCTCTTCGGATAGAATCGGCAAGGGGCGTACCCGTGGAGACTGCCCTGAGATCGATCAGGACGTCAATGTGAATGGTGATAAATTAGAAGTCGGGGAGATATGTTTGGTGAAGATTGATAAAGTCGAAGGTTATGATCTGTTTGGATCAAGAAGTGAGGGATAAGTATGTTCCAATTTGAAAAATTGGGAGTTTTCCTTTCCAAGCCGATTGCTCTTATTGTTGTTTCTATTTATTTACTTCAATCCGCATTGGCTGTCTATTTGGTCAAGGAAAAATATGATCTTGAAAAACAGGTTTCATTTCAACAAACCAGAATTGCTGAATTAGAAGAGAGACTTCAGATTTTTAAAGCTATTGATGATTTCCAGATTGGTTTCAATGAAGATGAGGTTACGAAACTTACTAATGTAATCTATTCCGAAAGTAAAAAGTATCAATATGATCCTCTTTTTGTTCTGGCTGTGATTTTGGCTGAGTCCTCATTAAAGAAGGGGCAGGAATCCCCAAAGGGGGCTAAGGGACTCATGCAGGTGGTTCCCTTTGTCGGTAAAGAATTGGCTTCGCGCAGCGGCATCGATTGGCAGGGGTCGGAAACATTGTTTGAACCAGAGACAAATATTAAGTTAGGGACGCTTCACCTGTTTGAACAGATTCTAAAATTTGGAGATGTTAAAAAAGCTTTAGCGGCTTATAACATGGGGGAGACCCGATTGCGCGGGCTTTTAAAACAGGATAAGCCGGTTCCCCAGAAATATATTAACAAAGTTCTTGAATACTACGAGATGCTGAAGGAGACGTACAGAGCTTGAAAAGAATAACCTCATTTATAATTATTATGGTTTTAGGCACCGTGTTGTTGCAATCTTGCGGCGGGAATAAAACTACTACTCTTATGACTGCCCGTGAATCATTTGATATCGGCATGGCTAAATACGAAAATAAAAAATACTTAAGCGCCATCGAAAAATTCCAGAGTGTGATTTATAACTTTCCCGGTGATGCGTTGGTTGACAGTGCACAGTATTATCTGGGGATGTCCTATTATCATAATGATGATTTTGAGTTGGCCGGAGTTGAATTTAACCGTTTAGCTGTTAACTATCCTTCTTCTTATTTTTTTGATGAAGCAGTCTTTATGAAAGCGGTATCTTTTTTTGAAGCCACTCCGAACAATTCCGGTCTTGATCAAAGCGAATTATCAACAGCTATAAACCTCTTTATTGATTTTCTTATAGATTTTCCTGAATCGGAATACAGAAATGCCGCCGAGGAGTATCTGCTTGCCGCACGAACCAGAATGGCTCAAAAATATTACAGTAATGGAGTGGTTTATCAGAGAATTAGGGCTTATAAAGCAGCCCAGATTTATTTTCAGAAAGTGATCGATGATTATACCGATACCGAGTTTGCTCCTGATGCAACTTTTAATTTTGCCCTGATGGATCTGAAGCTTAAAAATTACATTGATGCTCAAAATAAGTTTAATAACTTTATTGCGGTCTTCTCTGATAATAAGTTGGTAGAAGATGCCCGTAAATATGCCGCTGAATCAGCATTCGAATATTGTAAGAAAGTTTCCTTAGACGGCTCATCGTCAGAGGCGGATTCATGCTGGAATGAATTTAAAATAAATTACCCCAACGATGATAAAATCAAAGATGCTGATAAACTCCTTCAAAATTTAAAGGAGCAAAAAACTGATGAACAGGGAGAACATGCCGGTTCATGATGAAGGGGGAAACTGGGGAATATTGGGCGGCACATTTGATCCGGTTCACTTTGGCCATATTAATTTAGCACAGGAAATTAAAAATATTAAAAAACTTGATGGAGTGCTATTTATTCCATCAATCAATCACCCCTGCAGGGAGCCGGTATGTTATGCCTCTTTTGAGGAACGGGTTAACATGTTAAGAGCAGCTCTTAAGAATTATCCTGAATTTACCATTAGTGAAATTGAATCGGAGTTGGAATTATCCGGCTATACTTTTGATACTATTACAGCTCTTAAAAAGAAATATCCGAGAGCATCATTCTATTTTATAATAGGATCTGATAATCTTCTGCAATTAACAACCTGGTATAAGGCGGATGAACTTCTTAAGTCTGTTAAGTTTTTAGCTGGAACCAGACCTGGTTTTAAATTTGAATTCCCCGAAGGCTTGCCCGAGGATAATATCGAATTTATCAAAACCCCGGTGGTGAAAATATCTTCATCCTATATCAGGAAACTCCTTAAGGAAGGTTCACCTTCAGAGACGATTGATAAATTTATTCCTTCTGCGGTTAGAGAATACATTATGGAAAGAAAGTTATATCAGTGAGTGAACCCAAAACCGTTTATTTGGTCGATGGTTCGGCCATGTTTTATCGCGCCTATTTTGCGTTTATCAGAAATCCATTGATAAATTCCAAAGGAGAGAACACTTCGGCCACTTTTGGTTTTGTAAACTCTCTGCTGAGTATTTTAAAATCCGAAAAGCCAGACTATATTGCCATTGCCTGGGATACTCCGCATCCTACTTTTCGCCATAAAAAATATAATGAATACAAATCGACACGGGCTAAGATGCCTGAGGAACTGATTGATCAATTACCACGTATCAGGGAAGCTGCCGAAGTTCTCAATATTGCCCATTATGAAATGGAAGGATTTGAAGCTGATGATATAATCGGCACGATGGCAGTTATGGCGGCCAGAATGGGTTACAAAGTTTGGTGTGTGACCGGGGACAAGGATTTTTTCCAATTGGTAAACGATAAGATTAGCATTTATAATCCGATGGGTTCGTCATCATCGCCAGCCAAGATGGGACCGGAAGAAGTTAAGAAGAAGTTCGGAGTTTATCCCGAAAGAGTAATCGACAAATTAGCCCTTATGGGGGACAGTTCGGATAATGTACCCGGCATTCCAGGGGTCGGTCCCAAAACAGCCGATGCTCTGCTGGAACAGTTTGAAAATCTCGAAAATGTTTTGAATAATTATGGCCAAATTAAAGCCAAAGGGACACGCAAAAAAGTTGAAGAGAATATTGAAAAGGCAAAAATATCTAAAGAGTTAGTTACGATCAAAACTGACGTGCCTATAGATATTCAATTTGATGATTTAAAGCTAAAACCAATCGATTATGAAAAAGCAAAAAAGTTCTTCCTTGAACTTGAATTCACCCGCCTGTTAAAACAAATTATGCCAGCCACTGATGCTGAGCTGGCTCAGGTCATGAAAAAATCATCTACCAAATCATTCTATCATACAGTTACTAATATCAAAGATCTAAAAGTTCTCCTGACTAAATTATCATTAAGCAAAGAAGTCGCATTTGATACGGAGACAAACTCCCTTGATGCCCGCAATGCTGATCTTGTTGGTGCCTCCCTGTGTAATAATGCCGGGGATGCCTATTACATTCCGCTTGGCCACGATGATAAAGATACAAATATACCATTTGAAGATGCAATCAAAGAGCTGAAGAATATTCTCGAAAATAATAATGTTCAGAAAATCGCCCAGAATGCCAAATATGATATTGAAGTTTTGCACCGCTACGGCATAGATGTCAATCCGATTGGTTTTGATACTATGCTTGCTTCGTATGTAATTGATCCATCATCGCGCCAGCATTCATTGGATTTTCTGGCAATCAAACACTTTGATTATAAGATGCAGCCGATTACCGATTTAATCGGGAGTGGAAAGAATCAGAAATCATTTGCAACAGTCCCGGTTGATAAAGCCACTTTTTATGCGGCTGAGGACGCTGATTACACTTATCGGTTAAGGGGGATTCAAGCGCCCCTTTTACATCAGCAGGAACAGCAGAATTTATATTACAATATAGAGCTGCCGCTGATAAATGTTCTGGTAGCGATGGAAGAAGAGGGGATAAGGATTGATTCTGACTATTTAAAAATATTATCGAAACAATCCGAAATAAGGCTGACAAAATTAGTTGGTGAGATTTATGAAATTGCCGGAGGTGAATTTAATATCAATTCCACCCAGCAATTGTCGCATATATTATTCGATAAAATAGGATTGCCCACCAGAGGAAAAACAAAAAAGAAGACCGACTATTCCACTGACGTCAAGGTTCTTGAAGAATTAGCCAGATTACATCCTCTGCCAAAATTATTATTGGATTATCGCCAGACAACTAAATTAAAAAATACCTATATTGATACATTGCCATTACTTGTTGATAAAAAGACCGGCCGGGTTCATACTTCTTTTAACCAGACTATTGCTGCAACCGGAAGACTCTCATCGACTGATCCCAACTTACAAAATATACCTGTGCGTACCGAAGAGGGACGCCTGATCCGCAAGGCCTTTGTTCCCCGTGATAATGATTTCAGGCTATTGGTAGCAGATTACTCACAGATTGAGTTGAGGCTTCTGGCTCATATTTCCGAAGATCCGGGACTAATAAAAGCCTTTAAAAAAGGGGAGGATATCCATGCCCGCACAGCCGCTGAAGTTTATGGCGTTGATATAAATAAAGTAACATCGGAACAGCGCCGAGCTGCTAAAACAGCCAATTTTGCCGTCATCTATGGCGTCAGCGCTTTTGGATTATCCCAGCAGACCGAACTTGATCTGGAAGGGTCAAAACAATTTATTGATACCTATTTTGAAAGATACCCCGGAATAAAAGAGTATATGGATAAAACCAAGCAGGATGCCAGGATAAAAGGGTATGTTACCACGATGTTTGGCCGGAGAAGAAATCTCCCCGATCTTAAAAGCAAAAATTATAATGTCAGGATGTTTGCTGAACGGGTGGCGATCAATACGCCAATCCAGGGGACTGCTGCTGATATGATTAAAATGGCCATGATTATAATTCACAAGGAACTGCTAAATAAGAAATCCAAAATGCTGCTGCAGGTTCACGATGAATTGGTCTTTGATATTCACAAAGATGAAACTGAAGAGATAAAGAGTATCGTAAAAAATGGGATGGAAAAAGCGATTAAGCTCAAAGTTCCAATAGTAGTTGATATGGGAATAGGAGATAACTGGCTCGATGCCAAGTGAGTGGCGGAGCCACTTTATATTATTATATTATGCTTATAGGATTGACAGGGCAGATAGGCAGCGGTAAAAGCACAGCCGCTATGATACTAAAATCATTAGGCGCAATTATTATAGATGCTGATAAAATCGGCCATCAGGTTGTGGAACATTCAAAATTGCTTCAAAAGAAATTACAAAAAGAGTTTGGAAGAGATATTATCAGCAAAACCGGTAAAGTAAATCGTAAAAAAATAGCAGAGCGTGCCTTTGCCAATGAAGCCGGTAAAATGAGACTAAATTCTATTGTACATCCATATCTATTAAAAGAACTCCAAAGCCAGATTAATAAGTACCATAAAAAGAGTAGTATCGTTGTTATAGATGCTGCTCTTTTACTTGATTGGAACTACGACAAAAAAATAAATTATGTCTTAGTAATTCATACTTCAATTGAGAAACGAATTAAGCGTCTTGAAAAGCGTGGTATTTCAAAAGAAGATACTATCGCCCGTCAAAGAGCCCAGTTGCCATTTAAGGAATATCAAAAAAGGGCTGATCGGGTAATTTTGAACAATAGCACCGATGGTGCCCTCAGGGAAAAGCTAACGACACTCTGGAAGTCTTTTTTACCGAAAAGCATTTGACACCTGACGGATTTCAGTTAATATTCTCTCCTATGACAGATAAAACTAAAATATTCAATCCGCATCTTCCCGATTATTCAATCGATGATTTAATTGAACGGGCAAACTATATGCGGGGGTTGAATGAGATTGCTTTGTGTTCAGCCGGATCGGGACATTCCGGGGGGACGCTCGGTATTATGGATATTTGTTCTGCTCTTTATCTTAAAATAGCGAGACATAACCCCAAAGATCCGCAATGGGTTGACAGGGACAGAATTATCTGGTCGGCGGGCCATAAAGCTCCGGCTCTTTATACTTCGTTGGCTGTATCTGGTTATTTTCCTGAAAAGGAATTAATGAAACTAAGAATGTTCGGTTCACCTTTTCAGGGACATCCGCATAGGCTCGATCTTCCCGGGGTTGAGATATCTTCCGGTTCATTGGGGCAGGGTTTTTCGATCGGAGTTGGCATCGCTTTAGCAGCTAAATTAGATAAAAAAGATTACCGGGTTTTTGTAATCTCTTCCGACGGAGAACAACAGGAAGGTTCTATTTGGGAAGCGGCTATGTCTGCCTCGCATCATAATCTTGATAATCTAATTCTCATTATTGATAAAAACCGACTTCAGATTGACGGAACCACCAAAGACGTCATGAATATCGATCCTCTGCCTGAAAAATATGAATCATTTGGCTGGCATGTGTTGGAAGTTGATGGCCACAACATGACTGATATTGTGGCTAAACTTGATTTCGCCCGTAATAAAAATAAGACAGGTAAACCGGTTGCTCTTATCTGCCATACTAATAAGGGAAGAGGGGTTTCGTTTATGGAGAATGTGGTTGGTTGGCATGGCAAATCCCCCAATCGCAAAGAGCTGGATCTTGTTCTTGATGAACTAAAGCTAACAGAAGTCTTTGATGTTGAGTCGCTGCTTAATTATGGAAAAGATTATAATAAGTCTGTTGATAATGAACTCCAAAAGAATATGCCAAAATATTCCAGAAATTATTGGTGGAACAGCTCGGATAAGATGAAAGCAGAAATGACACCAACCCGGATGGGGTTTGGTCAGGCAATGGATGAGTACGGGGATGACGAGCGCATTGTATGTATCGGCGCTGATATTTCCGGATCGATAAATATACAGGATTTTGTTAAGAACCACCCAGAGCGAAAAGATAGATTTATATCTGTTGGAGTGGCCGAGCAGAATGCGACTACTATTGCAGCTGGTTTAGCTAAAGAGGGGAAGATTCCGGTTTTTGGTACTTATGGTGTCTTCTCATCAGCTCGCAATCTTGACCAATTGAGAGTTTCGGTCTGCTATGGCAATTTTAATGTGTTGGTGGTTGGGGCTCATGGCGGTATTTCAGTCGGACCGGATGGGGCGACACATCAGGAATTGGAGGCACTCTTTCAAATGACGGGACTGCCGAATATGAATGTCGCGGTTCCCTGTGATGCTATAGAAACTAAAAAAATGACAAAGGCTCTCCTTTTTGATATTACAGGCCCTAAATATTTACGATTCGCTCGGGAAGCAACCCCGATTATTACCAACGAAGACTCACCCTTTAAATTTGGCACAGCCAATATTTACAGATTTAGAAAAGTATCTGATCAATTTGCTGATGCTTTTGATATATATTTATCTTCTGATTACGTAAACGAAAACGAGGACCTTACAATAATTACCTGCGGTCCGGAAACGGCTGAAGCTTTAAGAGCGGCCTTTATTCTTAAAATGGAAAATGATATAGAAACTCGGATAATAAACATGCACACCGTTAAGCCTATGGACAGAGCGGCAATCATCAAAGCTGCGATTGAAACTAAAGCAATGTTAACCGCTGAAGAACATCAGGTTGGCGGGTTGGGCAACCTTGTTGCAGCAGTTATAAAAAAAGAAACTTCTTTGTTTGCAAAAGAATTGCCATTTGATATGATTGGAGTACAGGATCGGTTTGGTGAATCTGGACAGCCCTGGCAATTGATAAAAATATTCGGACTTGCCGCTGAACATATCGCTCAAAAAGGGAAAGACATATTAAGTTTTTATAATAAAGGATAGAGCATGGATTACAGTGATGCCATACAGCGTTTAGCCGGTGAAGGGGCTTTTGAAGTTCTGGCTAAATGTAAAAAGATGGAAGCCGAGGGAAGAGAGATTATCCACCTTCAGATCGGCGAACCCGATTTTGATACGCCAATGAACATTCGTGAAGCGGCGATCAAGGCAATTAAAAATGGTGAGACCCACTATTGCCCATCCGGGGGGACTATTGATGCCCGCAAAGTAGCCGCTGAATATATGGCCCGCACCCGCAATATTGATGTTGGCCCCGAACATACGGTTATTATGCCCGGGGTTAAACCTGTCATTTTTACGACTATGATGGCAACTATAAATCCCGGCGATGAAGTTGTCGTTCCCAATCCGGGCTACCCGACTTATGAATCGGTCGCCAATTTTATCGGCGCTAAGGCAATACCGATGCATCTCAAAGAAGAAAAAGGTTTTCGTTTTGATACTGAAGAATTGAAAGAGCTGGTCAATAAAAAGACAAAAATGCTGGTAATCAATTCTCCGCAGAATCCTACCGGTGGTGTTTTGACCAAAGAGGATTTACGGGTAATTTATGAACTGGCTGAAGAGTATGATTTCTGGATTTTGTCAGATGAAATTTATTCACGCATTGTTTATGATCATCCGTTCCAATCAATCGCTGCTATTCCCGGAGCATTGAAGAGATCAATCCTTATTGACGGCATGTCCAAAACATATGCTATGACCGGCTGGCGTTTGGGATTTGTGGTTGTTCCGGAAGAACTGGCTAAATACTTATTCACTTTTGCCATCAATAATTTCTCCTGCACTAATACTTTTGCTCAGGCAGGGATCGTAGAAGGTTTAACAGGACCACAGGACGATGTTGATAAAATGATGGTACAATTTAAGCGTCGAAGAGAAGCGATTGTCAACGGATTAAACGCTATTGACGGTATCTCCTGCCATAAGCCGCAGGGAGCATTTTATGTCTTTCCCAATATCACAAAAACCGGTTTTAAGTCAAAGGAACTGGCTGATATGATTCTCGAAGAGACCGGGGTTGCTTGTCTGGCAGGAACCTGTTTTGGCAAATTTGGCGAAGGATACCTTCGTTTTTCATATGCCAACTCAGTGGAAAATATCGAAAAGGCATTAGCTCTTATCAAAGGTATGTTAGCTAAAGTAAAAGTTTGAGTAATTCAAAACTTATTTATATAAAAAACCGGCAATGCAGGTTTTTTTAATTGATAGAAACTGTCTGCTAATATAAGATTCAATATGAAATACGCTTGGAATATAACTAATGTTTCGGATCTAAGAGCCAAACCGGATCATGGCAGCGAACGATTGTCTCAATTATTCTTCTCTGAAATTGTTGAAATAATAAAGGGACAAAGTCCCTCTTTTATAAAAGTTCGGCAGTCTGATGGCTATGAAGGCTGGGTTTATAATGCAAATTTAAGAGAACTTCAAAATAAAGATGCCGATAGCTTTCGGAGTTTGCCCAAATCAGTAGTTATCTCTAAAACAGTTAAAACCTATGACAATAAAAGCAGCCAGAGACCGCCTTATCATATTTTCTACGGTACTCTTTTAGCCGTAAAATCTAAAAATAATAACATGACCAAATTGCAGCTTCCCAATGGTGATTTAATCTTCATAAAGAGTGACAAATTAAGGCCGATAAAGGATAAAAACAGGCATGAAGCCACAGGAACAGGTCTTATTGATGAGGCTAAAAAGTTTATTGGTATTCCATATTTATGGGGAGGAGTTACTCCTTTGGGATTTGACTGCTCCGGTTTGGTTCAGGCGGTATATAAAAGTTATGGAATATCTCTGCCTCGGGATACAAAAGACCAAATTAAAACCGGGGTTTTGGTTGAAAGAGATTGTATAAGAACCGGAGACCTTCTGTTTTTTAACCGTCATGTCGGTTTAGCTATCGGTAAAACAAAAATTATCCATGCCTCGCGTCATTCCGGAGGAGTAAGAATTGAATCGCTTGTGAAAGATGAAGAGAACTTCAGAGAAGACTTAGCAAACACCTTTGTAGAAGCCAGGAGAATAATATGATACATCTTGATGCTGTTAGAATAGCGGTCCCTCTCAAGAAAAAATTCGTTGTCTCCAAAGGAGAGGCTACCATCAAAACCAATCTACTGGCTATTATCAATAACCGTTACAATGGCGAGGCTTCAGGCTCGGTCCATTATGGTCCAAGTATCGATGATATTGAAGCTGATATTAAAAAAGGAATTAAGCTACTCGAAGAGGATGAGAATATCAGCATGGAAACTCTGGAAAATATTAATAAGTATGATATTCACCCGACTGCAAAAGCTGCCCTGGTGGCGGCGGTTTTAAATTATTTGTCAGGTGAATCAAAAAGGTATCCCTGGGAAATTTTATCTCTTGGAACACCGGTGGGAATTAAAAGCTCGATGACAATAAGTATCGATAATCCGTCTGATATGATTGAAGCCATAAAAAACAGCGAATACCCGATAATTAAAATTAAAATGGGTAATGAAGAAGATATCATGATTCTTGATGCTCTGGATCAGATAAAAGGAAAAGAAATCAGAGTTGATGCCAACGGAGCCTGGTCTTGTGCCAAGGCTGAAGAGATGATTTATTATCTGAGTAAAAAGGGAATTAAGATTATCGAGCAGCCAACTGATGCGGAATATATCGCGGAATGGCCGCACCTGAAAGGGAAGAGCGAGGGAGTTGAGCTTTTCCTTGATGAAGGGCTAAATAATCTTAATGATTATAAGCAGTACTGCTCATACTTTGATGGTATAAATATAAAGATGGAAAAGAGCGGCGGGATTCTGGAAGGGGTAAAACTTGCCCGGCAGGCACATAAAGATAAGAAAAAAGTTATGTTGGGCTGCATGGTAGAATCTTCGGTAGGCATCGCTCAATCTATTTATATGTCATCACAGGCGGACTATTTTGATCTTGACGGGCCTCTCTTGTTAGAGGATGACATTGCCCGCGGGATTAATTATGATAAGGAATCTATCAATGTCGATCGGGAAATAATCGGCGGCCCCAAATTACGGCGGGATGTGGTTGAAAAATATATTACTAAATAAGCACTGTTACTTCACCAGGTTTTTTATCACTGTTATAATTTTTATATCAGTATTTCCTTTGATTCCCTTTTCAGATGAGCTAAACGATGAAAGACCCTCTATAAACATTATTTATCCTAAAGAGGGTCAGGTGATAAGGGCGGCTGATTCCACTTTTATATTTGGAAATATCTCCCCATATGATAAAAATATTAATTGGCAGCTTCGTATCAATAATTCTCCAATCAGTATACACGAAGATGGCGGTTTTCTTGCCTTTTTACCAATCAAACCGGATACATTTAATTTCTTCATATTTGCTGAAAGACACGAAACAGATTCAGAGAAGAAATTAAGGGAAAAATTACAGGGGCATTACCAAAGTGATGATTCACTGAGTCGAATAATTACAAAAACATATACCGTTATTGTCCCCAAACCACTAAAAACATTTGAATATGATTCCCTAAGAATTGGCAATGATTATCACCCCCCTTCAGGTGATCTGGTGATGAATACAACCGATATTCTCGAAGTCTCATTTCAGGCTACACCCGGTTGCCGGACATGGTTCTCAATTCCTGGGGTTATTGATTCTGTTGCTATGAAAGAAATCGATCCCCGATTGCAGACGTATTGGGGGGAATCTGTTTTTGGTAAAGGGGCGGTTCCTGATTCAATGAAAATTAAGGGGATATATTCGGGCTATTATGTAATACCACCATTAGTTTCAGTCGAAGATACGAGTATAATTTATTATCTTACTTCTCCACAAAAAGGAAAAGTAGTTACAGATTCTATTGAAGCTGTGGATGATGCTTTAACTTATCATTTATTACAGTCTTTGCCTGATACTGTGATCACTTCAAATAGCTCATATAAAATTGCTTTCAATAGCAAAGAATATCCGTTTACGGTCAAATTTACAGACACGGTACAGATCGTACGTCATGGCCCGCGCAAAGGATACTTGGCTATATTCCAACCGGAGGGGGTAGAGGCATTGGTAGTCGGGCGAGAAGGGGATTGGTATAAAGCTCAACTATCAAAAAACCAGACTGGTTGGATTAATCGTGAGTCGGTCGAAAAACTAAAATATAATTTATTACCGACGCATTCTTACGTGACCTCGTTAAGAACTTATAGCTATGACGACAGTGTTGTTGTCGCGGTCCCGTTATCATCCAAACATCCATTTCGAATCAAAGAAATTAATAAACGAACAATAACAATCCAATTTTTCGGCGTGATCAGCAATACCGATTGGATAAGATATGATTTTGATGATAAGCTCATCAGGCTGATAACCTGGTCACAGCCGGAAGAGGATTTGTACGAATTAAAAATAGATCTTACTCAGGATATATGGGGTTATGATGCTTATTATTTTGGTAATATATTCCGGTTTGTTCTGAATCGACCCCCGGTAAATGTAAAAAGCTTGAAAAATAAAACTATTGTAATTGATCCGGGGCATTCCAAAGATTCAGGCGCTATCGGTCCCACCGGTCTAAGAGAAGAAGACGCTAATCTTGCTATTGCTCTCAAGTTAAGAGATATCCTTAAATCCAAAGGGGTGAATGTAATTATGACTCGTGATGACACCAGTGATGTCCCGTTGTATGAACGCCCTAAAATTGCGCAAGCACATGATGCCGACCTGTTTGTCTCGATACATAACAATGCCCTGCCCGATGGAGTTAATCCATTCTATAATAATGGTACCTCAACCTATTATTATCATCCCCATTCAATTGAGTTAGCTCGGGCTATTCATCCTGAATTAGTAAAGGCAACTGAATTGGCCGATCACGGGATGTTTTATGGCAACCTTGCGGTTCTCAGACCGACCCGATACCCAGCTGTGCTGCTTGAATGTGCCTTTATGATGATACCCGAGCAGGAGGCCATGATCAAAACTGATAAGTTTCGGTCGAAGGTTGCCAAGGCAATTACAAAGGGAATAGAGAATTTTCTGGAGGGATATGATCATGACAACAGAATCAAATAATCCGCAAACAACAAAACAACCAATTAAAAAATCATCATATTGGATGATATATACCAGCCTTTTAATAGCGGCTGTTGTTTTATTGGGTGATGGTTTGGCAATATCTCACTTAAACAAATGGACGGCTAAAGTCGGTATTGCTCTGATATTTACTGTATTTTTTATGTTAGTTTGCAAAAATCAAACCAAGGCCATTATCGCATCGTTGATAATCTGGGTTGCAGTCATCGCGACCTTTGTTATTTGATCTGCCAAATCTAAATGTTGACAAGAATAGCTATAATTATTATAATAATCATAGGATATCACACTTTTCCAGGGGAGAAATAGAATGCCTAGATTAATAGCATTATTGTTATTCTCATTAGTATTAATGTCCTCAATCAATGCCCAGCCTTTTGTTGTAATTGATACAAGTGATGTGTCTCTATTATGCGATAAAGTTGCATCATATAGTGGTATGAAATTAAATATCGGCATTGCTAATCCCGATTCCAGTCAATATAATTTGACCATCGCTATTAAAATGTATTCTCAATCTGGTACCATGATCAATCAATATGATACTGATCTTTTATTATTGAACGATATAGATGTCTATTTCCCATCCATGGAACTCTGGGGAAAGTATTTTTTTACTCGAGCGGATACTCTGATTGCAGTTTTTCATGGAGTCGCTGTAGAAGGTTTAATGCCCGGGTTGCCAATATCATCTGATACAATAACTTATTTTCAGATAGATTTATTATCCAATGCATTAAACTTACCTCCGTATGATACTTTCTATGTAGATATTGATAGCCTGGTTTTTGATCATCCTTCCAATCCAACTTCATCCGGATTAATGTCTTTTCAAATGTCTGAATACTTACCCAATTGTGGAATTAGTATTGTAAATTGTCCTGGAGAAAGCAATTTTGTGGCTGATATTTCAAATCCGGTTAATTATTATATTAACCACGACGGATGGTGTGGCTGTGGTTATTGTGATATCATTTTTAGGCAAAATGATGGTCCAGGTACATTTATTCCTGGTAATGGTCTTTATCAATTTATCCCTACGGTTGAAGATGTCGGAAATACTTATGATGTCGAGATTGAAGTTGGTGAGGATTGGTGCGGGGATGGTTCCTATCTTCTTTCGTCATGGGGAATATGCAATTTTAGTGTTGAAGTCGTTCCCAATAGCCCACCAAGCTTTGTAGATAATGAAATTAAAAAATATATTAAACAACCCGGGGAAGATTTGGTAATTTCAAATCCCTTTATCGATGAAGGGCCTATTACCAATTATTATTTCTGGTATTATATCGACACAGTTCAGGATCCTGATCCGCCCAATTTTATTGATCAGGAAACAGGAGATTTTCATTATACTGGAACCGAAGCGGATACCGCCACATATTATGTTTATTATGTTATTCAGGAAGGTCAATTTTCTGATACGGTAAGATTCTATATTTATCACTACAATAGTTTTATTTGTGGAAATACTGATCATACTGGAGATATAAATGTTGGTGATTTGGTATGGTTAGTTGATTATTTGTTTAAAGGAGGACTTCCGCCGGTGACTCCAGAAGCAGGAGATGTGGATTGTGAACCGGGGATACTTGTTTCCGATTTAGTCTATTTGGTTAATTATTTATTTAAAGGGGGAAATGCTCCCTGTGAAGCCTGCCCATAGCATTCTATCTCTTGCTTAGGATGTAATTATGTATTAAATTCTTCCTATGGGCAAACCAGATGCTAACAAAAAGAAGAGACGAAAACTCAATCCGGCTCTTAAATTCATTCTTTCATTTATTTTAATTCTAATTGTATTGGGCTTTTCTTATGCCTATGTGACAGCCAGTCAAATTGACAAAATGGAGAGCTTTCTGGAGTTCATCACGACTATTACCGGTGGAGCAGCTTCTTTGTTCAGCGGGGAAGTGCAATATTATAGTAAAATTATAATTTATAAAGGCTTCTCAGTTGAGATAATCGATGAATGTACGGGGTTGCTGGAAATCATCATTTATCTGTCAGCTGTTTTAGCCTTTTCTACAACGATTAAAAAAAAGCTCATTGGCATTGCCATAGGCATACCGACAATATTTATTTTTAATATAATCCGCATTTTTGTTCTGTTGTTTATTGGAGCGAATTCAAAATCCCTTTTCGATTTTATGCATCTCTATTTCTGGCAGGCGACACTGATTCTTATGATTGGATCAATATGGATTGGCTGGCTATATCTGGTGGTATTTCGTGAAAAAAGATCTGCTGATATTTCTAAGTAAGTTAATACCCTTAACATTGGTGCTGGGGTATTTCTGGTTTACCGGGTGGCAGGTGCGCTATCCCGACTGGCTCGATCCGATAGCGTTACCTTTTTTCAGAATGGTAGGTGTCAAACGTTGGTGGCTGGCCCTTGTGGTTGAGCATTTTACCAATATTATTCCCTATATAGCGTTGGTTCTGTCAGTCCCGGATCATATTAAATTTTGGAGACGGGGATTGCTAGCCCTGTTCGGGGGATGTGCCATAATTATATTGGGGCATCTGTGCCAGTCATCGGCTGTTTATTAATTTAATTAGGATTACGGGATGTCAAAATCTTTTTACAGGATTATTTTGCCTTTCTATATTCTCAATGACGCCCTGCCATTTATTCTCTGGATCGCCTTTTACCCGCATATGCT
>JBDRQG010000138.1:0-3994 GCA_043826475.1 bacterium | reverse complement strand
GTTTATGCGAAGTATTAAAATTCCATATTCATACCCGGTAAGGATTGCCCATGCTCTGGCTATTTTGTCATTCTTTGGTTTGATAATAACCGGATTAAGATTAGCCTGGCTTAAAGAAGATCAATACTCCGAAGAAGTATTTGAATTAGTTGGTGCTCTTACTCCCACAGGCAATATTTACCAGCTTCATATTTTATCCGGGATTCTTTTAATAGCAGCAGCAGTATTTTATCTAATTTATATATTTATGACAAGGGAGAGCCGGCGTCTTTTTGATCTGTTCAGTTTTCACCAGTATTCATCTATTAAAAAAATAATCTACCTGTTGTCATTTTTTGTAAGCCTTGTCTCCATCTTTACCGGGGTTACAATTTACAGCGGTTTATATACTGGCTCCGAGGGTTATCTTTTTAACAGCCTCCTGCATCACTGGTGTTTCAGATTGTTATCAATATTTATTATACTTCATATTATAGAGACATTGGTGAGCAGGAAAACAGCGATAGGGGAGATATTTTTTCAAAAGTTAGATGAAAATTTCTTAAATAAAAAAGTTTTGATTGTTTCTGCTCTTATTCCTTTAGTTGTAGTTATAGCAGCAATCCAATTTTTCAATGCCTCTGAAATCTTATACTGCGAAAAACAAAACCGGGTGGTCATTGTCGATGGCCGTGAAAATGATATAGAATGGTATGGCATAGATTCGATTCAGGTCAGGACATTTGGGGGAGCCAATTTTCAGTCAAGCGTGGCTGAAGCGACCATAAAGACTTTTCATAATAAACAAAATATATATTTTTTAATTAAATGGGCTGATCCCACGCGATCTTTTAATCGTCAATTAATTAAAACAGATTCGGGCTGGGTCAGGGAGGTTTCTCAATACAAAAATATATATGGTGAGAATATTTATTCCGAGGATAAGCTTGGTTTATATTTTGGCCGCGAAGATAACTGCGCCTCGATCTGCCACATCGGCTCTGGCCATAAACTGGGATTACATTACACTGACAATGATACGGCTGATATATGGCAATGGATGGCGGTCAGTACCAATCCGGCCGATGAAGCTGATGACCGCTGGTGGGGAGGATATGACAATGACATATATGGGGGACAGCATTTTGAGAACAAAGCCTCAGGGGGATACAAATCAAATCTTAACGATGACTGGCATCAGCCATATTTTTTACCCATCAATATTATATCCAGGAACTGGATCTGGTATGGCTCAAACAGTTATGGGTTTTATAAGGAAGAGAATGATACTTTTCCTATAGGCTATCGTGTACCGGCTGTATTGGTTGCACCCACTCTGGGCGATCGGGGCGATGTGACCGCCAGCGGTAAATGGCGCAACGGCTACTGGACTGTCGAATTATCCCGCAAAATTTCGACCGGTTCAGATTATGATACCCCGTTCAGAGGTGAATTGTATTTAGGCATTGCTCTGTTTGATAATGCGGATATTAAGCATACTTATCATTTAAAGCCGATTAAGCTGGTTATAAAATAAAACATCAGCCGTATATTTTTACCAACCATTTATGAATCGGCGACATCTCTTCCCATCTTTTAAAACAGAAATCGAGTAGTTTTTTGGAGTGAATAACTTTGGGGAGAGGCATTTCTTCATAGGCATAAAAGCCGTTGTACAGCAAGTATTCGGCATTTTTATGTTCCGGATCAAATCCCCGTGGGACACGTTTGTAGTGCTCGCCCCCCAGTGAATATTTTTTGTACTTAAGAACTTTATTAACAGCTTTGGAAAATTCCGCCCCTTTTTTATCATCTATAAGAGCGGATCTGTAAATGCTTAACATCGTTGGATCAGGTTTATATATACCGGCAGCGATAAATATTTTTGTCGATTCCAGATGAAAATAATAACCCGAACCGGAAAATTTTTTACTTTTTCCTTCCCAGAAATAAATGCCCAGATTGGTTTTATAGGGTCTCTTGTCTTTGCTGAAACGAGTATCCCTGAAAATCCTGAAAATTGATTTATCAATTCTGGGATCGGCTATAATTTTAGGAGAGATGTCTTTTAATTTTTCTCCCATAGTTACCACGAATTGTCTGGCCGGATTTAACACATAATCATCGTAGTCTTTGCGGTGTTCTTCAAACCAATGCTTATTGTTGTTAATTTCCAGGTCAGCAAAATACTTTACGCCTTCCACAGGGAAACCATTAAAAGTATTGATGTCTGTCATATTAATCCTTACTAAATATATTTTCGCATGATTGGTCTTGTTTTAGAAAAACGTACCGCCTCTTTAAAACCAGCTTTAATAAAAATCTGCACCAACCCGGTCCAGACAAAGGGATCTGGCAATGGTTTTTCATTATCTGTCAGGTCATACGGATAGGCTTCGACAATATTTGCTTTTTGAGTTTTTGCATATTTAACTGCAGCCTTTACGAGATCAACGGCGATGTTTTGTTTGCGGTAATCTTTGGCTATAAAAAGACAAGTGATCGACCAGACCGGCTTGTCATCAATCGGTTTTAAAGTTCTGGCTAAAGCCAGGCGAGGGAAGTATTCTCTTGGCTCTATCGAACACCATCCGATTGGTTCTGTTTTATAATAAGCCATTACTCCGGGGACTCTTCCTTTTTTAATAATATCTTTCATAGCCATTTTATTTTGGTCACCTTTTTGGTAATCGAATTGAGCTTTTAGCAATCGCAAGGCCATTCACCAGCAGCCACAGCAAGCTCCCCGCTCTCCGAATAGCTTTTCAAAGTCATTCCATCTATCGGGAGTAACCGGATGAAAACTTATTTCACTCTTTTTTAGTTTAGCCAATTTTGTAACCCTTCTTTATTTTCCCATAGAAGCTGCTTTCTAATTGGGTATGGTATTATTTTCATAAAGATCCATATTGAGAACTGTTGTAAATTATTTTCATTAAATAATAAAATAAAGCCGGCAGAGCAAGCACCCGGATTAAAAATGTGATACTGAAATAAAAAGGCAGAACTGATAAATGTTCTGCCTATCAACTTATTATTTATCACAATTAATTACGGGCAAGCCGGTGGGGCATTGCCTCCCTTAAAGACATAATTTACCAGATAAGTCAAATCAGCCACATTGACCATATCGATTCCATCAACATTAGCTTCATCTTCGCATTCATAAACAGGACCACCCTTAAATATATAATTAACCAAGTAGACCAGATCAGCAACATTAATTGCATCAAGGGAATCGTTATCCCCGTTGCCGCGAATTCCGGTACAGCAGGTTGTATATCGTAATATGGGTGATGATATTTCGGGGGTATAGTTAAGAAGGCTGCCATTGAAGGAAGGAATATATGAATTGTATCCGCCTATATTTATTAGTGTCGAGTCATCAGCATTAATGGATGAGGTTGTAAAGTAGAGTTTTACAATCGGGCCATAACCCCCCTCAAGTTCAGGAGATGATCCACTGGCTGAGGCTTTCAACTCCAGAGTAAATCTTTTAACAAAAGTATCGGTATGGATCTTATTCTGTATTTCAAAATATGAGGTTCGGCATCCTTCAGTAGAAAAAGTATCATAATGAAGATCGATATCTCCACTGTAAACAACCGGGATTATAAACTGTTTTACAGGGGCACTGTTTCTGGCATATATAGGGATTTCGATAGTATGGTATGGAGCCGGTATTGTATCAAACCCCTTAAGAGTGTCCGCCAGAGCAATGATATAATTGTTTTTTGTTCGCGCTTTGGTTGTTTCTGTGGTTTCAACGGACAATGTAACATCAAACACACCGGGAGTATTATAAGTATGAAATGGATTTTGAACCAACGAGGAATCCCCATCCCCGAAATCCCAGGTCCAGTTCAGAACTTCATACAATGATGAACCGGTAAATTGAACATCCAGTGGAATATTGCCATAGGTGGTATCAGCGGAGAAGGAGACTCCGAGAGGGTCAAGCCCGTCTAATGTGGTCGCGCCGGTATTATCCGGATCAAGCCAGTATTTTAACTGA
>JBDRQG010000137.1:0-2702 GCA_043826475.1 bacterium | reverse complement strand
TCTGTCCAAGAGAGTGAAACCCGCCTGTCATTTACTGCAACTGTTACTTTTGGAGCAACCGGTGGTCTAATAACGACGAAATCATTTTCATAATCAACATGAGCAAATATGTCATAATATTTCATGACTGAGATCTAAGTTTTACGGTCAATTCCCTGCCCAACTACGAGTGCAGCCAGAATTTCGGTTGAGTCCCCCGGCCGGAAGGTAATCGGACCGGTACTCATCATAAAGCGGCGGTCAGCCGAAGCAAAATCCAGATCACCGGAACCCTTAACAGGGTCACCAGAGACAAAGTACGTTGTTACAACACCATCATAGGTGTAGGGGCTGCCGTCACGATTCAAACCGCGCATATAGTTGTAAGTTTCCTGAAAATTATCAGGGTCAGTACCGTTGATATACTTGTTAAATGATGTCATCCCCATATTAATATAACCGGGGTATGAAATTCCCCACATTTTGGCTTCATCATTGAGGTCGCCGGTATAAACAAGCGGTCCCTGAAAGAAGTCATAGCCAGCGGCAGGAATAGCGCCGGTTCCGCTGTTGGGATCTGGGAACTGGTTATCTTCGTTATCACCATTATAGACGAATCCCATTGAAAGGACAGTATCACAACCAACGAGATCATCGGTAAACATCCCTAAGTCAGGATCGGCCCAAAGGGCGAAGTAACAATCCTTAAGGACATTAGAACCTCTATTGAAAGCCTGAATCTTAAAGAAAATAACATTACCTAACGGGTCAGTTCGATCAAAAGCAAAGGTTGTCTGTCTCACTTCAATTCCGAGAGGTGCAGTAGAACCGGCATCATGCAAATGTGATGCGGCATCAGCATCATTAAATACTGCCCAGCACATCTGATCACCAATCATTCCCGGTATAGTATCCCAACCGGTTGTATCGCCGGAGATATCATCAACAACCGGAATAGTATCCCAAGGAGCTCCCTGATCGTAGGGCCAGTTTGTATAATCAGCATTAGGGTTGTCAGCCAGACTATCCTTGTAGAGCTTATAGAGTTTAAACTCTGGCCTGTCAGTCTGAAAAGTACCGCCAACCATGGGGCCAGGGACATATTCATCCTCATACTCTGAAATAATAGTACGAATTTCGTTAGTGGCGGAGTCTCTTGCCCCAACCCAAAGACCAGAGGCATAAACAACTGAGGCTGCTAAAGAGCCATCCTCAACCTCTGCAACAGAATTATATGGGAAGATTGTTCCGTAATCATTACCAAATACGCCAGACAAATCACGTCCAAAATTACCATGGTTGGTAATGAACATCAATATATTATTAGCATTGATATATTGCTCATTATCAATCGTGAGACTAAATGTGGGCGTTTCTTTATAATTGTTGGCTCTTTGCGGTGGAGCTGCCCCAGCAGTTATTGCCAGGAGCAGAAACACACAAATTACCATAAAGACCTTTTTCATTTCTTTTATCCTCATAGTTTTATTAGAAGGTTGTTTTTACTCCAAACATTATCATACGGGGCGGCCCGTAGTTTCTTGGATTTCTTTCTTTAAGTTCATATAAATTCTGGGCATTATAGCTTGAATTATTTTCAGCCCAGGTCCGTCCTTCTTCGGTATCAAGCCAGCCGGTTACATCTCCCTTGCCAGAGCTTTCATAAACGGCAGTCAGATTTTCTGCATCAAGCAGGTTTTCAATCCAGATATAGGGTGTAATATTCCAATCCCCATATGTGAACTTACGCTCGATTTTCAGGTTAATATTAAAGGTCCAGGGTAATCTGTATGAGTTTACAGGTCCACTCGGTTCTGGATTAACGGCAGCCTCCGTTGCGGCATCAAATCGGTTCAAAGGAGTATAAGGAGTACCACTGGCCAACTGAACAATTGAGTTAACACTCAGATTCTCAAGAATGAAGAAATTACCAACTTTTGGTCCTTCACCCTTGCTTGTACGGAAATCAATTATGGCGCTCATACTATGCCGGCGATCAAAATCAAGATAGTTGGTAACTTTGGGTGGTTGTTCAGGATTCTGCCAGGCAACATTATATTGTGACTGAGCATAAGAACCGGTACCGGTTGCCCATGAAACAGTATATTTCAAGTCCATCCTGATATTATTAGTGCGTCGCATCGCAATCTGGAAATCAATACCCTTAATAGTTCCAAAATCCGTATTAGCATAAAAATCATATGCGTACGGTGAAGCATTTTGATGGAAAATCTGAGTCAGATCTTCTACATCTTTATAATAAGCTGTGACGCTGAGTGCCGTATTCATTCCTATTTGATGAGTCACACCAGCTTCATATTGAGTAATTTTTTCAGGTTCCAGATTTGGACTCGGAAATGCGTAATACGATCCCGCTCCAATTCTTTCAGCAAGGAAATCATAACCGGTATAGAGATGTACCAAATCCGGTCTCTGGAAAAATTTCCCATAGTTGATATGGAATTGTGTTTTGTCAGATACAGGGAATCCGATTCCTAAACGAGGAGATAATCTTGTGAAAACCTTACTGTCTTCGAAATCACTTCTTTCCAGTGTATCTACTCCGGTAAGATTACCCGGATCAAGCGGGTTTTTGAGATATTTGATACGAAGTGATTTGTAATCAAACATATCAAAACGCAAGCCGGCGCTGAAAATAAATCCCCCCCAATCAATCCGATCCTGCAAATACAAGCCAAGATTTATCGGGTTTTTTGTATCAT
>JBDRQG010000136.1:0-10309 GCA_043826475.1 bacterium | reverse complement strand
CCGGTAAATCAGGTTTTTCCTGGGTAGTTAATGATGAAGGTAATTTTTTGTATCACACTGAGGAAGAATACATAGGGAAAAGAGTAGTTAAGGTTTTTAACGATATTCTGTCAGCTTATGATTTTGAATCGATTATGCTGGCTATGAACAATAAAATGATCTATGGCAAATCCGGAACAACCTCTTATCACAGTCCGATACCAAACGATAAAGATAAAGCGGTTGATATATTAGTTGCTTTTGCCCCTGTGAAACTTGATGTCCTTCCTGATGGAAGTTGTTGGTCAGTAGCAGTCAATACACCGGCGAGTGAAGTTCTGGAGGGAGTGCTGGGGACTACCACCAGACATATCGCTGCTGAGATTGCAATAATTGTCAGCATGTTTCTTCTTGGCGGACTGATAGTCATCTATGAAAGGCGCATGTCCAGATATTTATCCCGACGAGTGATCGAACAGCAAAATTATCTTTCCAGTATTCTGCAATATTCGGTTGAAGCTATTATAATGATGGATAAGAACAATAAAATTCTTGTCTGGAACAAAGGGGCGGAACGAATTTTTGGCTACACTGAAAAGGATATGATTGGGCAAACCTTCCACAGAATTATTCCTCCCGAATTAGATGCTAATCAGGAACTGGAAAAAATACACGAGGAAGTTACTGCCCAGGGTTATATCAGAAATTATCGTGCTCTAAGATTAACTGCCGACGGGCGAAGAATTACGGTTGATCTGTCGCGAACAGCTATAAATGATGATGAAGGTGAAATTATCGGGAGTGTGGCGATTATCAAAGATATTACCGAAGAGATAGCAGTCGAACAGCGGATGTATAATACTGAAAAGCTGGCTTCGATTGGAACTCTTGCCGCCGGGGTGGCTCATGAAATTAATAATCCATTGGCTGTGATCCTCGGTTTTACCGATTTGCTGAAGGATAAATTCAAAGAGGGTTCACCGGAACTTGAAGATTTGAATATCATAGAACAAAATGCCGAGATTGCCAAAAAGACAGTTGAAAATCTTCTGGGATTTGCCCGGGTAAGCGAAGGGGAACAGGGGAGTGTTAATGTCAACGAATGCCTAAGAACTGTTATCAATATTGTTGAAAGTACTTTAGCCCACAAAAAAATCAATTTGGTTTATGAAATCGATAAAAACCTGCCCGATATCAAAGGGGACACCAGAGAGTTCCAGCAGGTGATTTTTAATCTGATAAATAATGCTCTTGCGGCGATGAAAGGTTCCGAAGGAACTCTTAAAATATCCGGATGGATAGAATCCCGAAGAGTCTGCGTCCGGGTCACTGATACCGGTGTGGGTATTCCCGATAGAATTAAACCGCGTGTCTTTGATCCTTTTTTTACTACTAAAAAAGTCGGCGAGGGAACCGGATTGGGGCTTTCGTTATGCTATGGCATAATTAAAAAATACGGCGGGTCGCTCGATTTCTTCAGCCATGCGGTTGAAGATGACCCTGATGAACCAAGCGGGTCGTCATTTACGGTAACTATGAAAATTGCTGATTCGGATAAAACCGAGAAAGGTGTTTAATATGTCTATGAAAATTTTGGCGATAGACGACGAACCCCATATGCTTAAGCTGCTGGAGCGGATTATTAATGAAAAAACTTCGTATGCCATAACCACTCTTAACAACTCCCTCGAAATTGAAAAAGTCCTCAGTCAAACCCAGTTTGATCTGATCATCTCCGATCTTAAAATGCCGGGCCGGGATGGGCTGGATATTTTGAAATTTATCAAAGAAAAAGACAGGCCTGAAGAAGTAATTATTATTACTGCCTTTGGATCGATGGACTCAGCTACCAAAGCAATTTCATTAGGAGCTTTTGATTATATCACCAAGCCGTTCAAGAAAGAGCAGATTATCCAGACGATAGACCGGGCCATGACCTGCCACTGTACCAAAAGCAAAGCCCGCAAATGGAAAGAGATACTCGACACCAAACCGTTCGATAAAGCCCGGGACAAGTTCGAAATAGAATATATTAAGCATTTGGCCGAAGAAGTCGACAGCACCCCCGAAAGAATCGCCGAAGAGACCGGTTTCACGATTGATAAGGTAAATATGATTTTAAAGATGGAATAAGTGAATAATTGTGAGCAGTACACGCCTCACAACTTTTATTATTATTCTCCTTGACAATCAGGTAATACAAAGTAATACTAAGACGCTATGATTAAGTAGGTCAAAACCTCTGTGGTTTCGACAAATAAGATAACAAGGCAATTTGTGTGAAGCGTAAAACTGAAGTTGTTACATTTAAAGTCGATGAATCATTGCTGGAATCAATGAAGGGAATTACCAACCGCTCCGGTTTTATCCGGTCGGCTCTCTTAGCAGCGCTGGACAATACCTGCCCGTTGTGCAAGGGGACCGGAATTCTAACTCCCAAACAAAGCGAGCACTGGGAGGGATTTGCCAAAGATCACCAGATCAAGGAATGCGATGACTGCCACGAAATGCATCTCGTCTGCACGAAAAAATCTGCTCCGGCAAAGAAAAAGAAACGAATCAAACATTAGGCTGATTATGAGAAATATCTTTACAGTAATTTTATGTTTTTTACCTATTCTTATTGGATGTAATTCCGAACAGCTCAAGAGCGAGAAAATAAAAACAATCGTATCTATTCCACCGCAGGAGTTTTTTGTCCGAAAGATTGCCGATACTCTGGTTGATATTTCAGTATTGATTCCGGCCGGACAATCACCGACAACATATAATCCAACCCCTCAGCAGATGATTGATATCGAAAATTCCGATTTACTTTTTACAATCGGCGTTCCATTTGAAAAGCATCTTCTTAACAATCTAAATACAAACAACCTTAAGATTAAAATAGTAAAGACTCAGGATGGTATAGAATTACTTCCCATGACCGGTCACGATGATGATCACGATCACGGAGCATTAGACCCCCATATCTGGCTTGATCCGGAGCTGGTAAAATTACAGGCAAAAAATATCGCAGATGCTCTAATCGAAATTGCCCCTGAACATAAAGTATTATTTAAAAACAATCTGGAATTGTTTAAAAACGAGTTGGATTCGGTAGATGTATTGATAGATAACATCCTCTCGAAATACAATAAAAGGCACATCTGTGCCTTTCATCCGAGCTTTGGATATTTTTGTGAAGCTTATGGACTGAAACAGATAGCTATTGAAATCGAGGGAAAAGAGCCAACTGCAAAAGAACTGGCTGGATTTGTAATGATGACTGAGCAGGAAAAGATAACGACAATTTTTATCCAGCCCCAGTTTTCTGATAAATCCGCTCGGGTTATCGCTGAATCGATTCATGGAAAAGTTGAAACACTCGACCCGTTGTCGTCTGATTATTATAATAATTTGATCGAAATGGTGCATAAAATAGCCAGTTCATTTGAAGAGAAATAAACTTAATTATGGCAACGAAAGCTGAACATAAAAACCTGCTGATCAAAATAGATAATGTTTCCTATAGCTATAACGGGCATAGAAGTGATTTGGTTTTGCGGGATGTTAATCTCAAAGTTTATCAAAATGATTTTATCTGGATAGTCGGTCCCAATGGGGGTGGTAAAACAACTTTGATAAAGTTGATATTAGGACTAATAAATCCCAAAAAGGGAGAGATTACCGTCTTTGGTGAAAAACCGGTTAAAGCCCGCAAGCGAATCGGTTATATGCCCCAGCATGTCCAGCTTGATCACAGTTTCCCGGTGACGGTCATGGACATCGCTCTGATGGGGAGGCTTGACAAGCCCATTGGAATAGGTCCCTATTCACAAGATGATAAAAAGGCAGCGATAAGAGCCTTGAAGCAGGTAAACCTTTTTGAGCAGGCCAGAAAATCACTAAGAGAATTATCCGGGGGACAGGTGCGCCGGCTTTTAATAGCCAGGGCTTTAGCCTGCGAACCAGAATTATTAATACTTGATGAACCAACTGCGAATTTGGATCGGGTAGTGGAAAAAGACCTTTTTGAAATTTTCAAAAAACTCAACGAGCATCTGGCGATAGTGATGGTCTCGCATGACCCTGCTTTTGTTTCCGAATTTGTTCACAACGTTGTCTGCGTTAATCAAACTGTTGCGATTCATCCGACCAGTGTGATGGAGGGTGAATTTATAGGTGAATTGTACGGGACATCGATGAGAGTAGTTCGCCATGATAAACACGAGCACAAAGACTGATAAGCGAAATAGTAATGGAATTTTTTGAAGCCATATTCAATCACACCTTTATGCTCTATGCCTTTTTAGCCTGTCTCTTAGCCGGAGTGGTCAGCGGAGTAATAGGAACCTATGTCGTAACACGCAAAATTACATATCTTGCCGGAGCAATCGCTCATAGCGTTCTGGGGGGGATGGGGATCGTGCATTATTATTCTGTCGTCTATGAATTACCCTGGCTGCATCCGCTCTATGGTGCCATCGTAGCGGCTATAGCGGCAGCTATTACAATTGCCTTGGTAAGTATCAAAGCCAAAGAGAGGGAAGATACTGTAATCGGTGCGATTTGGGCAATAGGCATGGCAGTGGGGATTTTGTTTATTGCCAGGACACCGGGATACAATGAAGAACTGATGAGCTATCTGTTTGGTAATATTTTGATGGTTGGACAGTTTGATCTTCTTTTAATAGGCATACTGGACGCAATCGTTATAATTTTTGTTTTCATCTTTTATAACCAACTACAAGCAGTCTGTTTTGACGAAGAATTCGCCCGTATCAGAGGGGTGCGAACAAATTTAATTTATCTTCTATTATTAATTGTCACCGCTTTGACAGTTGTGATTCTTGTTACCGTAGTAGGGATAATTCTCGTAATTGCCCTATTGACTCTTCCGTCAGCTATCGCAGGAAGGTATACCAGAAATCTCTGGCAGACAATGATTCTGTCATCATCGTTAGCAGTTATCTTTTCTATCACCGGACTTGGATTAAGCTACGCCACCAATCTTCCATCCGGACCAACCATTATAATCGTAACTGGATTTATTTACCTTCTTCTAATAATTTCCCCTCGTTTATCTGGTTTAAGGAAAAAGGGATTGTAATATAATTTTCTGGTTTTCCGTTATTGTTAATTAATTACAGTTGACGATTATTAAATATCTATTATAATGTATGTTAAGGACAATATTAGTGTAGAAGTATGTAAAAATTTACTTATCTTAAATACTATCGTGTACAAAAACACACTGCAAGAGGATCCATGAAAAGTGTGAGTTTGTTTTTTCATTGGAAAATTTTATCCGAATTAGTTCGGACGAATTTCAATTATGGTAGCTTTACCTGCTGTGAGGTTCTACCTGTGGATATTTGAAGATAATACATTATTATATCAGAGGTGAAATGTGTTTAGGAAGTCTGTAATAACAACAATTCTAATGGTACTTTTTGCAGTGCCATTGATGGCCGAGGATCTTTACAAAGTAACGGTTATCAATCATGACAATGCTGAGGAATTATCTGAATTGGGGATTGATCCCCTATTGAGAATCGAAAACGGATATCTGGTCTTAGCCAAAAAAAGCAACAATGTGGCTTTTGAGAAATCAAATCTTGAATATCAGCTAATTGCATCAGGTGTTGATCGTGATCATCTGGCTCTTGATATCAGTATTGATGGCTCCGCATCCAATAAGTTTCAGGTTATTTATGATGACAATGGAGTTAAAGTATTAAGAGTTGAACCAAATGATTTCTCCCCGGAAGGCTTGTATACTGGTTTGGGTAGAATACAAACCGAGAATCTCAAAATTTCTTACAGGGAGCCTCGTCAAAAAATACAACTCTCTTTTGAAAAAGATTTGGATTTTGATTCTTTGATCAGTCTGGTCGAACAGGATTCACTTGAATCCTACATTTATGCCCTGGAGGCTTTTCCTCCTCGTGTAACCGGATCAGCGGCGGGTTATGCCTCACGTGACTGGTGCTACAACAAATTTGTTGAATTTGGCTATGATTCGGTTGTTTATGATTCCTTTGTTTATTCATCGAATAATGTCCAGAATATTATTGCCTATAAAGTTGGTACTACATTTCCTGATCACCATATAATCATTGGCGCTCATAAGGATGCTGTCTCCGGATCCCCCGGTGCTGATGATAATGGTTCAGGTACGGCAGGAGTTTTGGAAATTGCAAGAATTCTAAAAGATATCCCTACCGAAATGACTATTGTTTTCGCTCTTTATACTGGCGAAGAACAGGGGCTTAACGGTTCCTGGCATCATGCTAACGCAGCAGCAGCAGCTGGAGATAGTATCGTAGCCATGCTGAATATGGATATGATTGCATTTATAAATAATTCAACCCAGGCAAAATTGTATCACGGTTCCGATAATTCCTGGGCGCAGTTGTGGATAAACCTGGCTGATTCACTATCCGCAGTAAATATTAGTGGTGTTCTTTCTGGAAGCTCTTCTGGATCAGATCACTACCCTTATCAACAAAACGGATACGATGTAATCTTTCTGCACGAGTATGTTTTCTCAACTGTTTATCACTCCTCACAGGATAACTCAAGCTACATGGATTTTGTTTATTTTACAAAAATGGTCAAAGGTATGCTGGCTTGTACCTATGAAATTGACGGTTCTTATACTCCTGTCCCCGGGTTGCTTTTCAGTTATCCTGGTGGAGTTCCCGATTATCTGGTTCCAAATACATCAAACACTTTTCAGGTTCAGGTTACTGGTTCCTCAGGAGGTTCGGTTGTACCGGGCAGTGGGAAACTAACCTACAAAATTGATGGGCGTGCACCAATAACGATCAACATGACCGATTTGGGGGGAGATTTATATGAAGCTGTCCTTCCATATGTAGATTGTGAAGATACAAATGTTACTTTTTATGTTCGAGCCGATGAAGCGACCACAGGTACTATTTATGATCCCGATCCGGCTGATCCTTTTTCGGCAGTTGTTGCTACCGATGCCAATATTGCTTTTGAAGATGATTTTGAAACAAATAAAGGGTGGACAATTTCCGGGGGACAATGGTCGCGTGGAAATCCAACCGGAGGGGGGGGCGCTTATGGCGGTCCTGACCCTTCATCAGGACATAATGGAAGTTCTAATGTCTTTGGGTACAATCTTAATGGCGATTATGGTAACAGTATCCCGGAATATCATTTGACCAGTCCAGCTATTGACTGTTCAGATATTACAGGCATCAAACTGAAATTCTGGCGCTGGCTGGGTGTTGAACAACCATCTTATGACCATGCTTATATAAGGATTAGCAATAATGGAACTACCTGGACTACCATCTGGACTAATGATGTTGAAGTGACTGACTATGATTGGCAGGAGATGAATTATGATATCTCCGCTTATGCAGATAATCAGTCAACGGTTTATATCCGCTTTACGATGGGGATTACCGATGGCGCCTGGACATACTGTGGCTGGAATATTGACGACTTAACTGTCACGGGGTATGAATGTAATGATCTATCCCTGATTGTAACTTCTACATCATTACCGGACTGGACAATGAATGTCTCATATTCACAGCAACTTGAAGCAACCGGCGGAGTAGGACTTTTAACCTGGATTGATAAGAATGGTGATTTAAGTGGAACAGGATTAAGTCTCTCATCAGATGGTCTGTTATCGGGTATCCCAGGCAGTTCCGGTACAATTTCATTTACCGCTCTGGTTACTGACGAAGTGGATAGTACTGCTGAAAAACTATTTTCGTTTGAAATCAATCCGGTTGTAGATATTTCAACCTTAATTTTACCCGATTGGACTGAAGCTTACCCCTATTATCAACAGCTTGAAGTGACAGGAGGGACAGGTGCTAAAAACTGGACTGATAAAAATAATGACCTCAATGGTACCGGTTTAACACTTTCTTCAAATGGTTTGCTATCCGGTTCACCCTTTGCCGGTCAGGTAATTTTCACAGCAGTTGCAACTGACAATGTTGGGGGGACTGATGAGCAAATGTATAGCATAAATGTCAATGATCCATTGTCTATTACAACGATTAATCTTCCTGATGGCTATAAAGATACTCTCTATAGTCAACAGATGACAGCTTCCGGAGGAACAGGGTCAATTATTTGGAGTGATAAAAACGGAGATCTTGCTGGCTGGGGCTTATCATTGAATAGTACCGGATTATTAACTGGTTATCCAACGGATACCGGCGAAGTTACCTTTACGAGTTACATTGAAGACAATATTGGCGCGAATACTGAACAGGTTGTCATTTTTAATATTTCTTTAGCTTATATCTGTGGGGATGCTGATAACGATGGTGAGGGACCGCTTGTTGATGATCTGGTATTTTTAGTAAATTATCTCTTCAAGGGAGGGGACGCCCCTCCAATTATTGAAGCTGCCAATGCTGATGGAATTGATAATAATGGAGTTTCGGTTGATGTTGCCGATTTAGTACTTTTGGTTAATTATTTATTTAAAGGGGGACCCGCTCCCACCTGTTAGCTTGAAATAACAATAAAAACCAATAAAAAAACCCTCATTGAGGGTTTTTTTTATTAATCCCTGATATTATTGGTTTAACTCAGCAAATAGGTAATTTTTGAATGGTATAAATCACCTTTTAAAAAACATAAAAATTTGGTAAATAATACCCTTGGAGTAGTTTTAATAGAATTATTAATATCTAATGCGTTGCAGTACAAACGATTATAAATTACGAATTTTTGTCTTTTTACGGCACAAAGTTTGTTACAAATATAAATTAGTGTGATTTACCATCCGGGATCATACACGGCAAGACATCCGGTCCAACAATGGAAGTGTCTTCTGGAAGATTGACATAAAAATGTGTCAAGTCATTGACAGCGGGGGTTATACAAGGTTACATCAGTGTGCTGTGCAATGATGTCTGACCTGAATGAGAAAAATGCAGTTTATGGGGGTGCCTGGCTACGCCTAATTACTGAAGCGTAAAATCCGATGGTTTTTGGACCATCGGTTTTTTTTGTACTAAAATTATATTAAAATAATTAAAGCTTATCCGTTGGATTTTCGCTTGCTTTTTTAAACCGATAATATATCTTACTCAGCTGTTGAAGGGGTGTAATATGGCCGATAGCCAGTTATACCGGTATTTTCAGGCTAAGCCTGTTGATTTTGAAAAAAATTTTTGATGATAGAGGATTGTTATGGCTCATAAAAAAGGTGTTGGATCATCAAAGAATGGTCGCGACTCAAATGGCCAACGGCGCGGTGTTAAGCTGTTTGATGGCCAGGCTATTCCGGCTGGATCGATAATCGTTCGCCAGTGCGGGACGAAAATAAAACCGGGGCAAAATGTAGGTATTGGCAAAGATAATACTCTTTTCGCCAAAGTTACCGGTGTGATAAAATTCGAACGCGTTGGTCGGGATGGAAAACAGGTTTCTGTTTACGAGTAAGTGGCCTTGCCACCTATAAAATTTACAGATGCTGTCATTTTAAATGGCAGCATTTTTTAAATCTTATCTGATGCCTGTTCAAATGGGATTCTATAAACGCTTAGACACCCAAAGTTGACTATATAGTCATTATCTTTTTTTCTGTAACGGCATTGAAATAATGTCTAAACAAATAAAGTGTAAATGCCATTGCTTTGTCATTTGATAATCATATATTCGATTTCATATTATGAACCGACTTCTACAAGATTTAAATGAAGCCCAGTATAAAGCTGTGGAGACTACCGAAGGTCCCCTTCTGATAGTAGCCGGGGCTGGTTCAGGAAAAACCCGGGTGTTAACCAGGCGGCTGGCTTATATCCTGACTGAAAGAAAAGCCGAGCCATATCAGATTCTGGCGGTTACCTTTACCAACAAAGCGGCCGGTGAAATGAAAGAGAGAGTAGCTCAATTGTTGGGAGGAGATATCCCCGGCATGAATGTATCAACTTTCCATTCCTTTTGTGCCCGATTGCTTAGACAGGAAGCGGAAGCCCTCGGATATGACAATAAATTCACGATTTTTGATGCAGCTGATTCAGTAACTCTGATAAAAAACTGTATCAAAGAACTGAATCTTTCAACTACACAATTTGTCCCCAAGGCTCAACTGCGCAAAATTTCTAATGCCAAAAACCAGTTTATAAGTGTTCATGATTTTATTCTTAAGGCTAATGGCTACTTTGAAACCACAACTGCAAAACTTTTTTCATATTATCAGGAACGATTGAGAAAATGCAATGCGATGGATTTTGATGATCTCTTATATAATGCGGTTTTGCTGTTAAAAAATAATGAGGAGATTGGCAACAGGTATCGCAATCGTTTTAAATATGTACTGGTTGATGAGTACCAG
>JBDRQG010000135.1:0-3775 GCA_043826475.1 bacterium | reverse complement strand
AAATTAAATAGTTTATTATAATATCAACTCACCCCCTCTTTCTTCCGATCTATACTATATGAAGAAGATTATCATTACCGCAGCTCCGATTATATTCAGTTGGCTCGGGTGGTGGCTGGGGTATCAGTTTAATTTCATGACTGCCTTTATCCTGAGCATGGTCGGCACCGGCCTTGGCCTCTACGCCGGCAAGCAGTTCACCAATATGTATTGACACGCCAAGTTATGTGGCAGGACCGCAATGAGGTCTTTCTAAATCGGCCGACGAATACGGTACCAATATTATAGTCTATTTTTGAAAGCAAGAACGTAGCTGGTGAGTTTTTATCTCGCTTTATAGAGGCGGACATACAAACCTGAGGCATTATTAATTGTTCTCAGTGTCAGACTATAGTAACTTCAACTTTCCGGTCGAGTTCTTCTCTAACCGCATCGGCGATGATAGCTTTTGTTACCGGCTTTTTTACAAAAGCCCCGGCCCCCAGTTTCTGGATTTCCAGAATTTGATCAGTTTCAGAGAATCCGGAAATAATTATCGCTTTTTGCATTGGGGTAATCTCCAGTACCAGTCGGTATGTTTCAACGCCATCAAGCCCACCCGGCATTATCATGTCCAGCACCAGAAGGTCCTGAGGATTTTCACGAAGGTAGTCAATAGCTTTTTCACCACAATCAACCGAATTGACTTCGTAACCCAGATTCGACAACAGCACTGTTGAGACCTCACGTTGAATTTCGTCATCATCAATGATTAATATTTTTTCGTTTCCCCCCTGGATTTCTTCTGTAAGCTGATTCTTATTAGATTTTCGAGTTATTGGGAAATAAATATAAAATGATGTGCCTTCACCGATAACTGTACTCAGATCAATAAAGCCATTGTGGTCATGAATAACGGCATGAACAACACTCATCCCCAGTCCTGAGCCACGTTTTTTGTCGGTAGTTTTGGAAGAAAAGAAGGGATCAAATATTTTATGAACGATATCCGGGGGAATACCACATCCCGTATCTGAGATAGTGAGTTTAACATATTCTCCTTTTAAAATCCGTCCATATGTACCTGTAATTTGATCAATATAGGAATTCTCAGTCTTTATGGTGAGTATTCCAACATCCTGTACGGCATCCTTAGCGTTATACAGCATATTGCTTATCATCCGGTTTAACTGGGCACTCCCTCCCATAATATTCATTAGATTATCACTAAGTTCGGTTTCAATTACCAATGTCTCCGGCAATAAACCCATTCCTGCGACTGCGTTCTCTACAATGGTATTCAAGTTTAATACTTCCAGGTTGTAATGTCCTCTCCGCCCCATCGTCAATAAATCCTGATTGATATTTGTCATCATTTTGGCAGCCTTCTCTATCTGTTCCAGATAATGTAAAGCTGGATGACCATCAGGTAGTTTATTTTTTATCATTTCCGGATATACCATCAGAGGTGCCAGCAAATTATTGAAATCGTGAGCCACCTGCCCTGCAATTGTACCGGCTGTTTCTAACCGTTCAGCTCGGGATTCCAAAGCCTGCAGCCTCTTAATCTCTGTAATATCATTCTTCGCAGCGACATAATTAACTATCTTGCCATGAGAGTCAAAGACAGGGGATATAGAAGCATGCTCCGTAAACAAGGTACCATCCTTTTTCTTATTAATAATCTCACCCGACCACTCATTACCGCTTGATATGTCAGCCCACATCTTTTTATAAAATAGATCATCATGATGACCGCTTTTTAATAATCCTGGTTTTTTTCCAATAACTTCATCGGCCATGTAACCGGTTGTTTTTTCGAAAGCTTGATTAACAAATTGGATTCTACCTTTGTCATCGGTGACTATGATTGTCTCAATTGTCTGCTCCATGGCTCTTGTAAGACGGGCGTTAATCTCTTCAGCCTTCTTCTTCTCGGTTATGTCTTTATCGACGCCCCTGTATCCCAGAAGATTTCCCTTATTATCAAGCATAGGGATTCCACTGGTCAAAAGACAGACTCTTAGGCCATCTTTAGTAATATTCCAATTTTCTAAATCCTTTATAGGTTCTTTATTTTCGCATATCTTTTTAAACTGATTCCCCAAACGTTCAATTTCATCCGGGGTCATAAAATCAAAGGGGGTCTTTCCAACTACCTCATCGGCTCTGAATCCAAGAATCATCTCTACATTAGGAGAGGCATATGTGTAAATACCAGAGGCATCTATTTCCCAAATCCAGTCAGCCATACTCTCAGCAATGTTTCGGAAACGTTCTTCACTTTCTACTAATGCTCGTTCAGCTTGTTTTCGATCTGAGATATCCAGAGTAATACCCTGAAGGCCAATTGGATTATTGTTTTCATCCAACAGGATTCTTGCCGTGACCGACAGAGGAACCAACAAACCGTTTTTCCCAATCAACTCAGCCTCAAAGACAAAGCTCTCACTATCAGGAATCTTCTGAAGTTCCTCTTCGACGATTTCTCTCAATATTACGAATTGCCTTTCGTCGCAATGTTCAATTAGCGCACTGCCCACCCATTCCTCAGGCGTGTATCCCATAATTTTAGTGATGGCAGAATTTACATATGTGAAGGTCAGATCCATATCCGTTTTCCAGATACAACCTGTCATATTATCTGCCAGAAGGTGGTATTTTTTCTCACTTAAATACACCGCCTCCGAAGCTATTTTACTCTCAGAGAGATCATGGATTATACTCATAATCTCCCGGACATTACCTTCTTTGTCTTTTAAAGGGACACAAGTAATATGTATAAAGCGGTAACTCTCGTCTGGGAGAGTGAGTTCTGTTTCAATGGTGTGCACTTCACCGGTTGTTAATGTCGCCTTAAGAATTGGAAAATAAGTTTGATTGAACTCTGGTGACCAAAGCTCTATTGTCTTTTTTCCAAGGAAGTGTGATATGGGATATCCTGTCAACTGACGGGTAGCCTCATTTATAAAGCGAATTGTAAAGTCAGTGTCGTAGATTACAACCACATCAGGTATGTTCTCCAATGACAGCCTGAACCTTTCCTCGCTTTCCCTGAGAGCTTCCTCAACTTCCTTACGTTCGGTTATATCCTGAAAAATCCCCCTGATTTTGACAACTTTACCGTTCTTTTTTACAACTTCACCAACAGCCAGACACCATTTCAAATTTCCATTTTTTGTTTTTAACATTGCTTCAAACTGCATCAGCCGCCCGGTTTCGACCAAGTCATTCATTTTTTCTTTGATCATCTCGCGATATTCAGGAAGATACCAATTTTCATGCTCATCAAATCCTGGTATATGATCCCCCTGATTAACTTCTCCAATATCATAAATTCCTTTTGTCCATATTGCCTTGCCACCATTTTCAAGATCCATTTCCCAGCCGCCAATTTTGGCTATATTCTCAACTTTGTTCAGCAGTCTTTCTTTTTCAATTATATCCTCTTCTACTTGTTTACGCTCAGTGATATTAATTAGTACACCGTTCCACATGATAGAACCATCAGAACGTTGCCGTGGATTTGATATACCGTTGAACCAAAGGGTTTGTAAATCGGGTGTTAATATCCTGAATTCGTGATCCCAGGGCGCAACCGTTCGTACTGACAGTTCCATAGATTCCCTAAAAGCAATACGATCATCAGGGTGAATAAAATCATAAATTTTTGTCGCATCATGTGTTAATATATCCGTCTTCATGCCCAGGATATTATCCAGAGCATCACTAAAATACGGTATGGTAATATTACCATCTTTATGGAAAACAAATTGATATATGCATCCGGGAATGG
>JBDRQG010000134.1:0-11595 GCA_043826475.1 bacterium | reverse complement strand
TGATGGGGCGTGCCGCCCTGTTTGATTTTGGCCGTATTGAAGAAGTAGAAAAAGTCGGCATTTATGACATAGATGAAGATTTGGCAGCACAAATCGGAAAAACTTATGGTAACGACAAACAGGTCTCCGGTAAGCTTGATGCTGGGGATGAAGATGCCGCTGCTGAAATATTATCCGAATACGATGCCGCCATTTCTTGTGTTACCTATAAATATAATCCCGGTCTGACAAAAGCGGCTATCAAAGCCAAATGCCATCTCGTTGATTTGGGGGGGAATAACGATACTGTCAAAACTCAGTTAGAGATGAACGATGAAGCTGAAGAAGCCGGAGTTATAATTGTCCCCGATTGCGGACTTGCGCCGGGTATGGTGGCTGTGCTCGTTGCCGATGGGGTTAATAATTTTGATAAAGTTGATTCCGTTAAAATCCGTGTTGGGGGATTGCCCCAATCACCTCGTCCGCCATTGAATTATCAAATGCTCTTTTCCGCCGAAGGTCTAATCAACGAATACTGGGAGCCATGTTTGATTTTGGAAGATGGGGCTAAGAGAATAGTTAATCCGATGACTTCAGTAGAGCTGCTTGAGTTCGATGGTCTCGGTAAATTTGAAGCCTTTTATACTTCTGGTGGGACATCAACGCTTCCGGAAACATATCTTGGCAAGATAGATTTTCTCGATTATAAAACCATCCGCTATCCCGGCCACTGCAATTTGTTTAAGCCGATGCTGGATATCGGTCTGGCTTCTCGTAAAAAAATCAAGGTCGATGGTCAGGAAGTAGAACCCCGGGCATTGCTAAAAGCTGTTCTTGATAAAAACCTCAGCTATGGCGAACCGGATATGACACTGGTACGGATCGTAGTCGAAGGGGAAACCGGGGGAGAGGATAAGATCCGGATTTATGAAATAGTTGATCGTCAGGATAATGTAACCGGATTGACTTCGATGATGCGGATGACTTCGTTCCCGGCTGCGATTGTCTGCTGGATGGCTGCCGCCGGACATCTGACCGCGAAGGGCTGCAAACCCCAGGAATTGTTAGTACCACCGGAGATGTTTATTAAGCAACTCAAAAAACGAAATATAAATTTAGTAATCAAAGATTCTTGATTTTGTAGGGACAGGTCGCGACCTGTCCCTACGATAATATTAATAGTTATAGTAGAGCATGAATCCCTTTTGCGATTCTGCCACTAAATGAAATTTAGTTAGGGAATATATTCTTAAAAGGATAGCAATATGAAATGGATAACACGTTCCAATGTGAAAGTTGACCGTGTGGCATGCCCCTGGCTGATAAAAAAATACGTGGACAAAGATGCGGAATTTATTTTTGTACCTGCGGATCAAGTCATGGCCGAAACCAAAAGACAAAATGCTACACCATTTGATGTTCCCGGAGTGGAATTGGGACACCATGGCAAGGAATGTTCATTTAATGCTATTTTGAGGAAATACAATTTGTTGGACGATCCGGCGTTGGAACTGTTAGGCAAGATCGTTAACGGCGCTGATACTGACAATACTCTCTGGAATCAACCTGAAGGGGCAGGTCTTAAAGCTATTGCTACTGGTTTCAGCTACCTTGGTCTTAAAGATGACCATGAGATCAACTCTGCTGAATGGATTGTTTACGATGCCCTCTATGCCTATTGTAAAGAAATGATTCATCAAGGCAAGCAGAATGGGGCTTTTAAAAAATAACATTGATTTTAAGGGAATGACCGTAAATAGTGGGCAGCAGATGTCCACATCTGCACCTTAGAGTAGGGCGGTTCCGTCTTCGGACCTGCCACAGGACAAAATCATAGATTTTGTCATTCCCGTGCAAGGGAGTGTTGAAAAAGTACAATTAGCATGTTGTGGCAGGTCTTGCGAATCTGCTTTAGCAGATTTGTGTGACCTGCCACCATTGTACAACAAGGGGTTAAGTGTTGGGTCACACACACGCCTTTGGCGTGTCCAAGACCCAACACAACATAACCTGGGTTTTTCAACACTCCCGCAAACGGGAATCCATGCTTTGATTGATCGAATGTTTTGACATTCGATATGATGGCAAGAGAAGCATGGATCCCCGATCAAGTCGGAGAAGACAAACCTGTAGGTTTGTCTTCAGAATCAATATGGATTCCAATTAACGTAATAAAATAAAAAGGCAGCATCTCATCAGAATGCTGCCCTTTATATAAAGTTGTGTCAGATCTTGTCATCCATAGAAGCATATGTTCTGACACAACAGAGGGGGATTTTTACTTCTTATCCGGATCGAGAATTTCAACCAGATCATTGCAGGAAAAAGCCTGAGTATATGTATTTCCATCGGCATCAACAGCCTCAAACCAGCCACTGACTGTAGCTGTTACCGTCTGACCGGCCATATCAATAACGAGAGGATTTGCCTGTATAGCATTACGATCGAAGTAGGCAATGAAGTTATCATCAATATAACAGTAATATAAATCGAGGGCATCGATTATGTAAACATTATTAAATGCTAACGATACCTGATAATCGGATAACTGATATCCCGGCTGGATAGCCATTCTAATCACCGCCTGAGCATCTTCAAATTGTCCTTTAGCATTTAAAATAAATTTGTGAGGACTCATGGTCATCTCATCTCCGAATGACATCGAGGCCATGATCAACAACAACGAAACGATCAAAAATAGACCTACAAAAACACTGCGTTTTCTTGTACTTGTTGTCATCTTTAACTCCTTGTCTAAATGTTTTGGCTTTACGCCCTATCCCTTTGGAAGAATAAAGTCAGATGATCCTCTAATTCCTTTTTATGCTTCCTATCTGCTATCGTTAGTAAGTTATTGCAAAAAGCATACCAAAGGAAATAAGAGAGTGTAAAACGCTGGTAATAATGGATAAATTGATATTTGTATGATTTGTGGGTTTAATAAATTGTACCGCTTGGGACATTATGATAGGCTTATGCCCTTAATGGGGCAGGGGGGGATGTAGTTATTTTATTGTTACGTCTTACTTCGGTTTCAGATTTTGAGTAGGCCAGGAGGCCTGTCCTCCTGACATTAAATTTGAGTAGGGAGGATCCATCTTCGGATCCGTCATAATATATGATTTTTAAAGAACTCAAGGGTTGAAGACTAACTTCTACTGCAAGGACTTTGAGATTTATTTGTTTTTATCAAATATTGATCTGGTTTTTTTTAATACACCTTCTACTGCATCTTGTATCGTAGTATAATGTGAAGGTGGAAATGGACCGGTATAATTATTTCCCCACATTGTATTATGAGTCACTGTCAATATTTTTTCTGACCCACTACTACTGTAAAGTTCGAGTAATGCTGTAGTATTTCCTCCATTAGCACCAGTTTTATGTAATTTAATTAATAAAAAAGCGTTCCCTATACAATTACTATTAATAAAATTTACTGTTGAATCTAATGGAATGTAAAGACTATCATCATCAAGTAAGGCAAATCTTATATTATAGTCTTGATTTAAATATATTTGTTCAGTAAGATTTTGAGTGTATAGATCATTATATAAGGCTTCCCAGACCTGCCCTCCAAAATAATCTGATAATAATTTAAAATAATCTAATGGTACATAATGCCCATTGTTTTTTGCTAACTTATCAAAAAATGGTTTAAAGTAATCTGCATATTCAAATCCTCCAAAATAATGTAGATTTTGTGTTAAGAATTCTACAGGATTATCATTGCCTTCATTTTCAATAAATTTAATAAATTTATCGTCAAATGTTATAAATATTTCTTTTAGATTAAAACAATCAATATGCTTAAATTCCTCATCATTGTGTATATAAGATTTTGATCCAATTGAAGCACAAGACGAAAATATATATTGCGAGAATAAGAAAACTAAGAAGATAGTGATATGTTTTCTACTACGTACCATTCCCTTGATATTTCTTTTTTACTCTTCCGTTTTTGGTTGGATACCCCAATGTAATTTATTCCGCAGGACTTTGAAAAACGAGGTTTCGGGGAATGCGACAAAGTTGGCGTTAAATTCGGCTCTCCGAATTGTCACGACTTCAGTATCCATCAATGGCACCATAATCTGACCATCAATTGTAAATCCCGCCACACGATCATCAGATTTTACCGTCAGCTCAAGGACATCATTCGGATGGATAACCATCGGACGCGTGGTTAAAGAGAACGAAGAAATCGGCGAGGCAATTATTCCCTGCATCCGGGGATGAACAATCGGCCCCCCTACGGCCAGTGAATAAGCTGTAGATCCGGTGGGGGTGGCAATCACCATTCCATCGGCCCGGTATGAGACAACATGTTTACCGTTAACTCTAAAATTTATTTCAATCAGACGACTGACAGCCCCTTTATCTACAACAATGTCATTTAAAGCGTAGGGATAAGGTAATTTTTTTCCACTGATAGAGGCTTTTAAAAGCATCCGTTCTTCAATATGAAAATCATTTTTAGCAATCCTGTCCAGGGCTAAGTTCATATCTTTAGGGGTAATTTGGGTTAGGAATCCAAGCGACCCGAGATTTATTCCCAGGAGAGGCGTACCGGCCTTCCCAACCGCACGGGCTGAAGCGAGCAGGGTACCATCCCCGCCCATGGAAACGATCATATCAACTTTGGGAGCAATTTCGCTGCGTGGTGATGAATCCTGTTTGATGCTAATCTCTTTGAGCTCATCACTTACAACTACCGTATGGTGATTCTCTTTTACCCAGCATAGAAAGCGGTCAATTGATTCCCTGGCGCCGGGTCGGTGAATATTTGCTATTAATCCGAATCTCATAAGAGTATAATAATATTAAAAGGGAGATAAAGGCAAGCGAAGAGAATTATTTATTCTCAACAACTTTTTCAGTTTCAGAGGTTTTTTTGTGGCCGTTATTTTTCTTAGTCAGGCGCAGTTTTTGAAGAAATCCGTTTTTATGAGCAGTCATAACCCTGATTTCATCAACCAGCGAATCCACATCCAGGCTGATATCTTTTAGCAGTAAATCCCGGTTGCCATGTGTAATAAATTGATCAGGTATTCCGAAAGCTCTGAATTTCCCCTGATAGCCGTTAGTCATTAAATAACTTCCAATTTTTTCCCCAAATCCCCCGGCAAGCTGGTTTTCTTCGGCAGTCAAAATTACTTTTGCGGAATTAGCGACATTCTCCAAAATATTCATATCCAGCGGTTTTACAAAGCGGGCATTGACAATAGTTAAATCGATCCCATCTTCTTTAAGTATTTTTGCCACCTTCTGCATCTGGTCAACCATTGTTCCTGTGGCTAAGACTACTGTCTCACATTGCGGAGAAAGATATTCCCATTCTCCCCATTTAATCTGGTCTATCTCATCATACATTTCACAAGGGATAGGTCCGCGGGGATAGCGGATACTGACCGGACCGTCAAGTTTGTGATCCGATGTATAATGAATCATCGCTCTTAGTTCGTTGCCGTCCTTAGGAACCGCCACGGTCATATTGGGGATCATAGTCTGAAATGATAAATCAAAAACTCCGTGATGAGTAGGCCCATCATCGCCAACCAAGCCGGCCCGATCCAAACACATAACAACCGGAAGTTTTTGCAGAGCGATATCATGAATAATATTATCAAATGATCGTTGGAGAAATGTTGAGTAAATAGTCAGATAGGGTTTAACTCCATCAGCAGCAATTCCGGCAGCAAAGGTGCCAGCGTGGCCTTCGGCAATACCGACATCATAAAAACGACTGGGATATTTTTCAGCAAATTTTGTCAGGCCCGTTCCCGAAGTCATCGCGGCAGTAATGGCTACCACATCGTTATTCTTTTCAGCAATTTCACACATGGCATTACCGAAAATCTGGGTGTAGGCTGGCAGTCCAGCAGATTTTGACATCGATTGACCGGTAATTTTATCAAACTGTCCGATTCCGTGAAATTTCGATGGGTTAGATTCGGCTGGTTCATAACCCTTCCCTTTAACGCTGCCAACATGTAAAAGAATCGGCCCTTTAAGGTTTGTCACTTTCTTAAGAGTTTTAATGACCAGTTCCAGATTATGGCCGTCGATTGGTCCAAAATATCTGAAACCCAGTTTTTCAAAAAGCATCCCCGGAACTATCAGTGCCATTACCGAATCTTCAATCTTTGAAATAGCACTGCGAATTTTATCCCGGCGTTTAAAACGTCCGGTTAGTTCCCATATATCGTTGCGTAGTCTATTGAATTTTTCGTCAGCCATGATATGGGTCAGATAATGCGACATGGCTCCGACATTTTTGGAAATAGACCAGGTATTGTCATTGAGAATAACCAGTAAATCTTTTTTGGAAGTACCGGCATTATTGAGTCCTTCGTAAGCCAAGCCGCCAGTCATAGCGCCATCACCTATAATAGCGACGACTTTATTATTACCCTCATGATTATCACGAGCCGCAGCAAAACCAAGTGCGGCTGAAATAGAGGTAGAGGCATGACCAGCTCCAAAATGGTCATATTCCGATTCGCTCCGTTTAGCAAATCCAGCCAGACCGTTATGCTGGCGCAGAGTTTTCATCTGATTGCGCCGTCCGGTAAGCATTTTGTGCGTATAGGTTTGATTACTGACATCCCAAACTACTCGGTCGACTTTAAGATCAAGAACATAATGGATAGCAAGAGTTAACTCTACCGAACCAAGATTTGTTGCGAGATGCCCGCCGGTTTGTGAAACAAATGATATAATCTCCTGCCTGATTTCTGCAGCCAATTCTGTCATCTCGGTTATAGATAACTCCTTGAGATCATCAGGGGAGTTAATTTTGTCCAGCTGTTTCATGCTAATTATTCAATCATTTGTTTCTCTGGCCAATATAAATAGCCAGATCTTTTAGTATATTATGGTCACATTCATCAAAACATGCAACTGCATCTTCTATGAGTATATTTGCGTCCTTGCGGGCTTGATCAATCCCTACTACTCCCGGATATGTTGCCTTTTTCTTTTTACAATCAGAACCGACATTCTTTCCCAGAAGTTCAGCATTTCCTTCGACATCCAGAATATCATCAATGATCTGAAAAGCCAGACCGATCTTTTCTCCATATACCGTCAGTTTATCCAATATATTAATTTCAGCATTGGCCAAAATAGCTCCCAGCCTCACTGAACAGCGAATCAATGCCCCTGTTTTGCGGGTATGGATGTTTATCACCTCTTCTTTGGTGACATCTCGACCCTCAGCTTCAACATCGGCACACTGCCCGCCGATCATACCCTGCGTTCCGAGAGCTTCAGCTAATTCCAGGCAGGCTTGAGTTGACCCGGTCTGAGCCAGTAAATGAAAAGCAACATCATGTAAAGCATCTCCTGCCAGAACCGCAGTTGCTTCACCGAATTTTTTATGGCAGGTAGGTATGCCCCGCCTGAGGTCGTCATCATCCATGCAGGGGAGATCATCGTGGATCAGGGAATAGGTATGCACCATCTCAAGAGCAGCCATAGCAAAGTGAATCGGTAAATCATCACCTGTTTTTTCCCCTTTACAGTATTCATATGAAGAAAGGGCCAGAATTGGCCTCAGTCTTTTTCCCGGTGCAAGCACAGAATAACGCATAGCCGAGTGTAACAAGGCCGGGTCGAGTTCAATCGGGGGTAGATAGCAATCCAGAAGCTGGTTTACGAATTCGCCTTTTTTCTTAATATATTCACTTACGTCCGATGCTTTCGTCATGGCCACTTTTATTCTTCTCCGATTTCCATTTCCACTTCTGAAAGAATTCCATTCTTTTCGCAGATTTGTTTGATTTTTTTCTCGGCTTCCGCAAGCTTTTTATTGCATAAATTAGCCAGATCCAGTCCCTCGGTATAAAGTTTGATCGATTCTTCCAGAGTGGCTTCACCGTTTTCAAGCAGTTCTGTGATTTCTTCCAACCGCTCTATAGCCGCTTCAAAATCATTCTCTTTTTTCTTTGCTGTCATTTTTTCTGCTTCAATATACTTTCAATAAATGATACGATAGTACCATCCTGAAGTTTGGTTTCCAGTCGATCCCCTGGATTAGTCTGGGTAATCGATGAAACTAATTCACGGGAGGGGAGTCTTCTTGTAACCGAATAACCACGTCCCAATACTTTCAGGGGAGACATAGCCTCCAACTGAGATATCACTAAAGATAGACGGTTTTTGTACTTTTCAAAGAGGTTTTTTCCCGCTCTTATAAGCATTTTTGACTGTTGATCCAAAGTCTGCTGGCGCATGTAAACTGATTCCAGAGGTTTTTTAAAAACTGGTCTGCTTAAAATTGATAAAAGATTATTCTGCCCTTTTGAGGTTATTGATTTTATAATTGAGGTTTGTCGGGAGATATTGCCCCTTACCTGGTCAAAAAAATCTATCCGCGACCAAACAGCCAATTCTGCTGCTGCCGATGGAGTCGGGGCGCGAAGATCAGCTGCTTTATCTGAAAGTGAAATATCAATTTCATGTCCAACTGCCGATATTATCGGAATTTTTGAAGCAGCAACTGCTCTGACGCAGATTTCGGTATTAAAGGGCCAGAGATCCTCAAGCGATCCGCCACCTCGGCCTACTATTAAAAGATCAATATCATCTCTGGAATTAAAATATTTGATTCCTTCAGCAATAGTAATCTCGGCCCCATCTCCCTGAACTTTAGCCGGATAGATCAATATCTCAACCAAGGGATTGCGTCTACGGGAAATTTGAATAATATCCCGAATTGCTGCTCCGGTGGGTGAAGTAACAATCCCTATTTTATTGGCATATTTTGGAATTACCTGCTTTTTAGAGGGATCAAAGAGTCCTTCGGCCGTTAGTTTCTCATCCAACTGGCGAAAGGCTAGTTCAAGTTCTCCCACTCCAACCGGTACCATCTTACGGCAGTTTAACTGGTAATTCCCCCCTTTTTCCCAGACTGCAATATCGCCATAAGCTAAAACCTTCTGTCCGTTTTCCGGTTCAAATTTCAATCCGGCTCCTACCGAGCGCCAGATTGTTACTTTAATAACGGCATTGTCATCTTTTAAGCTGAAATATCTATGCCCTGAGGAATGGTTGATATAATTGGAAATCTCCCCTTCAACCCAGATATTGTTAAAGGTCTCTTCCAGAACCCCTTTAATCATGCGGGAGATAGCGGTAACTGTATATGCTTTTGGTTGATCCGGCATAGGGGAGTATAAAAAAGTTTTTAACTCAGTTCAATCATTTATGTCAGTGATTTTAAAATTAAATCGGCTAACTCAGATGTAATTCCCTTTATTGATGACAATTCTTCCGGTTTAGCCTGTTTTATTCTTTCCACCGATCCGAATGTTTTTAATAACAATTGCCTTTTAGCCGGACCGATCCCTTTGATTTCATCAAGAGCCGATTTAATAGTCCGTTTGGATCGAATTTTTCTATTATAGGTGATTGCAAAGCGATGCGCCTCGTCCCGGATCCTTTTTAACAGCATCAATGCCGGTGAAGTTTTTTTTATCACAATCGGATCAGAAATACTGGGAATAAATACTTCTTCGAGCCTCTTTGCCAATCCAATAACCGGCTGATCTTCGAGATTTAGTTTTTTTAATTCCGCAATTGTTGATGAAAGCTGTCCCTTGCCGCCATCGACCACAACCAGATCAGGCAGCTCAAGTTTTTCTTCAATTCTACGACTAAAATAACGGGAAACGATTTCCTGCATCATTTTGAAATCATCCTGTCCAGTCACGGTTTTAATTTTAAAATGACGGTACTCTTTTTTCTTTGGCTGGCCGTTTTCAAAAAAGACACAGGAGCCGACAGAGTCAGTTTCACCGGTATTGGAAATATCAAAACAGACCATCGTCCGTGGGGATTTCTTTAGTTGTAATGCCTCTTTTAATGCAATCACCATTTTACTGGTTCGTTCCGATTGTTTTTGTTTCTGGATCAGCAGTTCATCGATTAACAACCGGGCATTGCGGAAAGCTAGCTCGACCAGTCTTACTTTTTGACCGATTTGAGGCGTTATGATTTTTATTTTTTTCCCTTTTTGTTCTTTTAACCAATTCTCAATAAGCAGAATATCGGGGAAGGTGTATGGTAAATATAATTCTTCAGGTAAATTGGGCTGATTGTTATAATACTGCACCAGAAAATTTTGAAGTACAATGTCATCCTTAATATCAACATCAGCCGAAAGCTGAAAATCCTGCCGCCCGATCAAAATTCCCTCTCTGATTTGCATAACAATCGCCACCGCATAATTACCATCACGAGCCAAAGCTATAATATCCTGATCAATCAGTTCGCCAACATCAACTTTTTGTTTGAAGATAACCGATTGTAAAGCCTCGATTCTGTCCCTTGATTCAGCCGCTTCTTCATATTCCATATTCTCCGAAGACAATTTCATCTTTTGGGTTAGCTGATCGATAAGCTTTTTTGATCGGCCGGATAAAACCATCAGAGCTGCATCGACCCCTTCTTTGTAATCTTCCCGACTCTGAAGATTTTCACAGGGACCGCCGCATCGCTTGATATGGTAATCCAAACAAACCTGAAGTTTCCTGCCCTTAACTGGGGGGATGATATAATTGCAGGTTCTTATTTTAAAAAGATGGGTTAGAAATGAAACGGTTTTACGCATCCCGCGGGCATTGGTATATGGACCGAAATATGTCGCTCCATCTTTATCAACCCGTCGGACGATTAAGATACGGGGGAATGGTTCCTGAGTTGTCACTTTGACATAGGGGAAATGCTTATCATCTTTGAGAGCGACATTATAGCGCGGCTTGTGTTCATGAACCAGATTTGCCTCAAGAATCAGAGCTTCCATCTCGGTATCAGTGAGCATCAATTCCAGATCAACAACCTGTTTGACCATATGAAATATGCGGGGGGAATGATCGTGTGAAGACTGAAAATAGGTTCTTACCCGATTGCGAATATTTTTTGCTTTGCCAATGTAAATGAATTTGCCCTTGCTGTTCTTAAAAAGATAGACCCCCGGCGAAGTAGGCAGGTTTTTCAGCTTGAGTTCTAATTCGGATGGCAGTATTTTCATAGTTTAAAATATGCCGAAATTGAGTAATTACAAATCATCTTATTCAATTATACGCCGGGCAGCGGCATATCGCTCACCCCAGTATTTTTCATTCATATTGCTGATTACTATTCCCCGTGATGAAGAGGCGTGGATGAATTGATTATGCCCGACATAAATACCAACATGGCTTATACTATAGTTATCGGTTTTAAAAAAGACCAGATCTCCGTAGCGCAGTAAGTTCCGATGCACTTCCCGCCCCTGCTTGACTTGTTCTTTTACTGTGCGGGGGAGAAGAGTTCTGTTGTATTTTTTAAATACTTCCATGACAAAAAGGGAGCAATCAAGACCGGCTTCATATTCAGATTTACCTTTATAAGGCTTCCCCAGATACTGTTCAAATATTAATCCCAATTTGATATAATTCCTGGTTTTCCAGCGGATTTGCTGTGGTTCCGCTTTCGAAGGGAGTTCCGCTCCTCCCGATCTATAGCGGGGGTATGGGGTACAGCCAGAAGATATAATTAGAATAACAAATGACAGGAATATTATTATAAATCTACACATACCTTATCACACGCTTATAAGTTCTTTTAACA
>JBDRQG010000133.1:0-7523 GCA_043826475.1 bacterium | reverse complement strand
ACTGTCCCGCAGTAGAGAATGCCGTCTTCTATGATCGGTGGCACTCGATAGAAGCCACCTTTATCTGCAACATAATATGACCATAAGGAATCACCGGTATCTGCTTCATAACAAGTTATTTGTCCGAAATATCTCGGACCTAATTCTGACCAGCCGCTACCACAATATACTTTTCCATTATTATATACTGTATTCCATGAAGCTTGCTGAAGTTTTCTTGCATATTGTAGATTGCCATTTTTATCTAAACACCAGTAATACCTTATTTCATTAAGCTCATCTCGTTTATCTTTTACTCCAACGTAATAGTGATTATCACTTATACAGTGAATATCATAGATAAAATATTTTCCCGGGTTATATCTCCAATTTTCAATTCCTGTATCAATGTTTAATGTAAAAACTCCCTGGTAATATTGCCAGCAATATACCTGGCTTTCATCATAGATGATCTTATACATTGAAGAGCTGCCTTCGTCTGCCACCTTTGTTTTCCATTTAACATCTCCTGAATCTATGTATAAACAAGTAATGTTATGATCACCTGTCATTAGAACTAAACTATCAAAAACAATTTCAGGTGCAGCCTCAGGTCCCCAACCTTCATAGGTATACGAATAATCCCAGAGGAGATTCAATTGAATCTCCTCCGGGTCATCGTCTTCATTACATAGGTCACAACTAATAATTAGCAAAATAACTAGAATAAAAGGTATCCGAACAAAATAAAAGAAGTTCTCACTTTTCCAATTCATACTTCATCCACCCCTTATTCGCCTTCAGCGGCGTCTCAATCACAGCGCCCGGTTTGCCGGTATCCTCACCCGGATATACCCTTGTGTATCTCATCATTTGCTATTTCTTCGTAACCACTTCATAACAGTACAGATGCATACCGCTCTGCACGAATAACCTGCCTGCTCCGGTACTGCACTTCTGAACTCGTGATTTATCAGGTGTTAGCATCTTCTTAACTATTTCTCCGGTCTCTGCTTCTAATATGAAAAGATAACCCGAATGCGGAAAATAGATATAGCCATCCATGTAAGCCAGTGTATTCTCATTATGACTGAATATCGGCTGAGTAAACCATAATTCCTCTCCGGTAGCAGCGTCAATAGCTAATAGTGCATTTTGTGTGCTGCAATACAAAACACCGTCAGCGAGTTTAATGTCATGAAACTCTGCATATTCCCCCTCATGACTGAACTGCCATATCTCTTCGCCGGTCTCCGCATCGAGCGCTACTACTATAGCTTTTGGATCTCCGTACACTGTCCCGCAGTAGAGAATGCCGTCTTCTATGATCGGTGGCACTCGATAGAAGCCTCCTTTATCTGCAACATAATATGACCAAAGAGAATCACCGGTATCTGCTTCATAACAAGTTATTTGTCCGTGTTCCCTTGGGCCAAGTGTCCACCAGCCACTGCTACAATATATCTTTCCGTTATAATATCTTATACCCCATATCTTATTGTTAAGCTGTTTCTTATAATTTAATCCTCCGTTTTTCGTAAAACTCCAGATATAAGAAGAAGTATCATCATAAGTACCTAAATAATAATTTGTACTGCTTATATCGTAAAATCTATCAAATCTATCTCTATCTGATATTCCATACTCCCAATTTTTTAATCCTGTGTTTATATCCAGTGCAAAAATCCCTGTATACAATTCATAACCATATACTTGTGTATTGTCGTATTTAATATCTTGCAATACAGAACTACCTTCATCAGTTACTTTTATTGTCCATTTTACTTCTCCGGAACCTGTAAATAGGCATGTTATATTATGATCTCCCGTCATAACCACTAAACTATCAAAAATAGCCGTAGGTGTCAATTCAGGTCCCCACCCCTCATACTCATACGGATAATTCCAGAGGAGATCCAGTTGGACCTCCTCTGGATCTTCATTATGACTATCAAAAATATTGCAGCAAACACTGAAAGAAATAATAAAAATAAGCAATCCTATTAGCTCAAAATTTCTCATTTTCTTAGTTTCCATACTATCTTAATCTATCTTTCATCCACCCCTTATTCGCCTTCAGCGGCGTCTCAATCTCAGCGCCCGGTTTGCCGGTATCCTCACCCGGATATACCCGCGTATACCGCATCATTTCACTGTGATTCCAGCCGCCGTCTTCCATAACGTCATCATAATATGGGTTATATGTATCATCGAGCGTAGCACTCTCATTCCACAGCGCCATATTGGTCTGTATCAGACCGTCATTCTTGCGTGCGATTTTGACACTTACGGTGCGCCTGACCCAGCTTCCACTCACATAGGTCTCACCTCGCGGACAGGGATTGTACACGTCGAAAAGCGTCTCAAAATCAGATAAGATTTTTGGATTCGTCCCACCTCCACCGTAGATACAGTAGCCGGGGGAATAAACCAGTGTTTCCTTTTGATAAGTGCTGCCGGCTCCTATCATTTCTGCCCAGGTATTATCAAGATCTCTCCAGGCATTGTAGCCTTGTTTCCATTTGTTCGCTTTGTCTCGCAGCCTACTGGCTTTTATATAATATTCCTTCATCAGCCATCTCCAGGGCAGACAATACATAGCGAGATATTGAGCATTAACATCATAATTGTATAGGTCCCAATTTGTCTTATAAAGCGTCTTTATATCTTTATATTTATCCATAACGTCTTTTTCTGTTGCATTATTGCTTAATCCCATGCAAGACTTTACATTATCAAGTTCGGATGTCCATCTCATTATTGTGGGTCCGCGTTCAGCGCCGATGATAGAATGGTATGGAGCCTTGACAGATGCCGACTGCACATTCTTAATAACTCTGCCGTTTACTGGTTTTAGATCATCTCTCGCGTTTTTTGCATTTTCCAGCCAGCCTAATCCTTCATCATGCGCGTTATCTAAATATTCAGACATTTTTGTAGCTTCTTCCGGGGCCAAAAATTTTGCGAGCCAGTGTAAACCTGCATCCGGTCCCTTTTTACACGTCGCAGCCCATGTTCCGATTAATTCTTCTGCTCTATGCTCATCTACCAATACCACGGGTGCGCCTAAGTGCGGAGCGCCAATCGTCAATATCGCAGCGATGTTAAAATTAGCGCCGCGTAATGTTGATTCCACACCGCGAGCAAACAATCCGCCGAGGCTGTGGCCTACAATGATCCATTTGTGCTGTTGGTACGGGTCTTTTTCAGCCATTTCTGCTATTAGTTCTCCAAAAAGCGAATCTGTATTTTGAAAGTCAACAATGTCATAATCAAAATTTAAATAATCATCAACTATAGCCGAGCCATAACCATCTGATTCTAAAAAGTCGGCGGTCGTTCCTCTATCTGTCCATACCTGCCCTACACTCTCAAATCCATGCAGAAACAGGGCAATGTTCTTTGCATATACATTACTGAATAAAAGTCCGCAAAGGACAAGTATTATCGAAATAGTTTTTATTTTCTTCATTTTAAACTCCTTAATCATTTTGTTTATTTTTTCGGCAAGTTCTTTTCAACCCAGACATTCTCCTTAATAATATAAGTAACAGTTGTTGCTTCCCATTTTCCATTCACTTCACCGAAATCATAACAGATCGTCTGCGTCTCAACAGGCACGCCGTCGATATTCTCATAAGCGGATAAATAAACCGAATCGAATCTGCCATCCTTCCTGTAAAATGCAGTTCTCACGGGCAATCCCTGTTCAATATCGTAGAGCTGCTTCATCCTGCCGCAAACAGGGTCATCAGGCATATCCGATTCGATCACCACGCTGGCATCGCCAACCATTTTAAAATTCACGTTATCCGCTCTAAGCGAAGTTAGGAACTTATTACCTGTGCCACCGTCATTATCCCCGGACATAGTATCTGTTACCGCTGAAAGGCTATCCAAATTGATGCGATACTCCTCGGGGTCGTAAGGGATAGAATATACAATATCTCCGTTTGTAGCAACAGCCTCCATAATACCATTGCTGAATCTGTACTGTTCCGCTGCTTTATCAATATCAGGGTTGTAAGGGACATCATCTTTTACATCTTCCCACATATCCTCCGGCATTGATATTTCGGCATTACCCTCATTATGGGACTTCTCATAATGAAAATAGCCATTGGTATCTATAGCCATTTCCTGGTAACAATCCTGATAATCGAGCAGCAGCAAATTCTCATCATCCTCTGTTGTCTTAGCCAGCCCCTCATGCACTATACTGCCGGGCCACCTAAGAGCAAATGTCTGCACCTTCTCGTCATATCCCATCCGAAACACGGCGGCATTCACCTGAAGCCGGTTTCTTGCTCTCTCGTTTTCAACATTTGTTGCTTCCTTGAATTCACAGCTAACAATAAGAATGATAGCGACCAAAATGATCGCAAGCACACTAAAAGTGATTTTCTTCATGTTTCTTCTCCTCATTTTGAATTAAAAGTTTAACAAAACCACCATCAAAAAACAGATGCTAAAAGCCCCGTAGGTAATTACTCCTTTTCTTATTTTAGATTTTTTCGGGGTTAAATTTCATTCGTAAACCCTTTTTTCTTAAAAACAAGTTAAAAAAAGTATCTCAAACATTCAAACAAAATTATAATATTTTTGTAATTATCCCGAAAAAGTCATTAGCCACTCCCTGGATGCCTTGTGGCAAAAGGCACGAAAAACAGATGATATCTAATTGAGGATTTCAGATTTTGCGTTCGAGAGACAGATTTGGGAACGAGAGATGATATCCGTTCAGCCAGTCGGCTGACCGATCTCACTTTAGCAAAGTCAACTTTACCGCTCTTATCACTTCCTTATTATCACGCTCTCGTCTGTAAAGCATTCGGGCAAAATATATTCCGCTTGGAAGATCCTTTAAATTTAATGATGTATTATAATTACCGACATATACAGGGAACTCGTCGATTTTCATCACTTCCTGCCCAAGGATATTAAATACATTAATATTAATAACGCCTCTTTCCATAAGAAGCATCGGAATTTTGGTCATATCATTAAAAGGATTCGGAAAACAGTAATTTGCTATAAAACCATCAGGCACATCCACGGTATAATTATATATAGTATCCACTGCCATAACTCTATTAATATCAAAAAAATTCATAAATATTTTATATTCACCGTCAACTAAAAGCGGAAACTTCGTTACGATCTCCGAATACTCATTCTCTATTTTTCCCTGCATAGTTACTCCCGAAGGCAATATCGCAGAAATCCTCGATACAGTTGTATCAATTTCAAAAGGCATTTCAATTTTAAAGATCATATTTTGATGATCCATACTTATTACAGGTTCGATTTTGATCTCATGGCAATACCCAAACTTTTGAATTATCAATGCTCTGAGCATAGCATTCCAGCCGTTAAGATAATTATCATAGATCCGGAAAGAACTCAGGATATGCCAGTCAGACACTTCATTATCATCCGTTTTTCCGTATAAAAAAGTATTTGAAACAGATGCGCTGCTGTCAAGCCCGATGCCAAATAAATTCTCATCATCACCATCATTGCTCAGAACAATATAAAAAGGTTCGGAGAGCGCTTTTAATTCCTCATAATATTCATCAAGAGAGATCGTTTCAAATTTCAGCTTGCCTATGTCTCGTTTGAAACTATGAACAAAAGGCTCTGTTAAATTGCTACCGGGGAAACCATTATTATCATCACATATCCGTACAATAACATCTCTGTCATCAAATTGATCTATACCCGATCCGTCGATTTCACTCAGAAAAATCGTATTTACCGAAACACCGTGCAGCCATGCTGATCCTTCCGGGGTGAATTTTGCTGCAACGGAATTGTTGATCAGCAAATAGGACGCCTCACTGCAAAATTTATCCGCTGTTCCGTCATCATACTTTAATGTTTTTGAAATCCCGCTCTTTTGTCCCGAGATCAGATACTCAATATCGGTAAAAGAAGAATCATCCTCACTGTCCGGTGTCTGATCATTCTGAAAGATCATACTGATATTAGCGTTATCTTCATAATTTGTTTGATACGAAAATGGCGCGTTTATAAATGGATATATCACTGGTTCATCGGAATGAAAAGAAATAATAGAATGAATTCTTATATTACGGGGAATTTGAATTCCCTGAAAATATATCTCCCGGATATTCTGAATTGATACCTTCGTAAAACTTAGATTCGGTGATGAAAATGTGTTTGATGCGGGAATATGATCATGATATATTTGTGAAAACCTGTTTTTAAAATTTCTTAAAGGATGTTTATATCCATACGCAGGATCTACATTGGTATCATTTATAGCATTGGCAAATCCCCAGTTAGTGAAAATCTCTTCAAATGATAAATTGTAATGGTTTTTACATAACTTTTGATAATCCTTTATTCCTGTTTCGCTTGACTGCACCAAATTTTTGATGTTATCAGGTCCAATTTGCTCAAAAAGATACTCAGTCCAGAGTGCGGCTCTCGCATAATCCGGGATAGGATCATTGTAATTCCAGATTAACAAGGATCTGTTTGAATGAATAAAATATGCATCTGCCGATCTTGGAGAAAACCCGCAAAAAATTTCAGCATATTCCGAAAGCCCCTCATTAATAAAAACATACTCCGGTTCATCTCCCTCATAATTCATATGTATAAGATGTTGATACTCATGAGATATTGTGGAAATAGCCGTTCCAGGCGTTATCTTCCCGTTATATTTTATCGTCGGACAAATATCAATATAGATCAAATCCCGTTTATTAGATGTTTCATTCTCAAATAGATCATTAGGATCAAAAAACCCGGCAACAAAACTGCCTGTAGCCTGGAAGTTATCCTGTATATCAAGAAGCAGTATATCCAGCTTGTCATCACCATCAATATTCGGAGGAGAACCGAAATAGGATTTCATTATATGTAAAATTCCCTTTGTACTATCAACAGAATAATTACCGGTTTTTCTCAAGAGAAAATCCGCAAAAATATCCATAAGAGAATCTACTTCATTCTGTGTAAATATATTGGATATTGCATCGGTTTCAAGCCATATTGAAACAGAACTCGTGTCAAAGACAAGTTTCGCATTGATGCTATTCCATTCTGACTGATCAAAGATATTCCGCACATAAAAACTTGTCGTATCGCCTAATTTGTAAGAGGCGGAGCGCGTCATCTTTTGGAGCCGTTGTTTTTTTAAACTATTTAATGCCTGTTTATAGGAGCGTGACGAGATCAGAGCGTTACTGAAATAATAAATATCGTTTTTAGTAAAAGTTTTATTTTCAGATCTTTTATTGAATTCCTGATTTACTTTTATAAAAAGATCATTTGTTAAAGAATAGCATATATTGCTAGAAAAAAATAATAACAGAGCCGCTAAAAAAAATTCAACTGTGATGTTTTTAATAATTATTGCTGCGGAGAAACCATGAGTATAGCCATTGAAATATTTCCTGAATTCAACTATTAAGTGCAACAGTTAGCGCCTCCAAAAAATACCTGATTAGGAGTTTTAAATCCAAGACATTTTCTTAGTGGTTTTCAGTTTTTTTAATCAAAGAATTCCCCCA
>JBDRQG010000132.1:0-3946 GCA_043826475.1 bacterium | reverse complement strand
GCTGTCCCTTCATAATCCGAAATACCAATCACATAGGCATATTTATGAGCCGGATTTGGATTTGGATCAACCAAAACAGGATCAGGATCAGGTGGCGGTGGTGGTGGTTTTTTGTAGAGAACATCATTAACATTAATGCTCATAATATGTACGTTAATTACCTCCTGAGGGCGGGTATCAACAAAATCCGGCCGTTGAACCAGCTGGATCGTTTCCATATCAACCGGGCCGTTGATATTGGGAGATTGACTGCAGCCCAAAGCAATCAGCATTAATGTACCGATTGCCAATAATAGCAGACGCAGTTTCATGGGGATCCTCCTCTTCTATTAGCATTACAGACAAATCAATACGCAAACACATGGCGGTGAATGGTATTGTGTTACTTAAGAAATGATTTTATTAATTACGCAAATATGTATACATTTAGTTAAATTCATGTTGAAATAATATAATATATTTTTTATGGATTGGAACAACTATTTTTAATAAAATTTTTAATGAAATAGTTATTATATATATGAAAAAACCACTATGAGAATTATTCACAGTGGTTTTTATTATCTTGAAATTAAATTATAAGATTATTTTTAATCAAAAACAGGCTTAGCCTGTAAATCTCAACCTTCGGTCTTCTTTTTGGCGGCATCTTTTAATTTATCATTAGCAAAGATAGCAATTTCAACCCGGCGGTTGGCCTGGCGACCTTCGGGCGTGTCATTGGACAAAACTGGCTGGTCTGGGCCGTAACCCATCATCTTAAAACGATTAGAAAGAACACTCTGCCCTGTCATATAATTGGCAACAGATTGAGCCCGCTGCAGGGATAGGGTCATGTTATGATCATACCCACCGGTAGAATCTGTGTGGCCTTCAACCAGAATTTCCGTGTCTGGATATTTATTTAAAATGACAGCCAAATTGGTAAGATTGGTTTGAGCTGTTGGGTGCAGGGTTGATTTATCCACATCAAAAAGGATACCTGACGCGAAAGTGATTTTGATCCCTTCACCGATTCTTTCTACTTTGGCTCCTTCGAGATCTCTTTCTATCTCTTCAGCCTGCTTATCCATTTCATGACCAATATAAGCCCCGGCCGCTCCACCTACAACGGCGCCAATAATAGCCCCGGCGGCAGTGTTGCCGGCCTGATTACCAATTAAACCACCAATAACTGCTCCGGCGGTAGCACCAATCGCCACCCCTTTGTCCTGCTTCTTCATTGAGGCACAACTCATAAAGCTGAATACCAAAACCAAAGAAAGAAAGACTACTAAGATTTTTTTCATTCCTCATTCTCCTTTTAAATTATGATCCATCATTATACTTATATATAAATAAAATGTCCAATTGTAATATGTCAACAAGTGAACTTGATTGTAGATTTATTTTTATTCTAATGCGGCTCTATTGATATGGCTGGTAATAAGTTGCACCGCCGCCAAAGAGATCAGGCTCAACCCGGCGCCAATAATAAAAGGAATGCGGTAGTCGATCATCCACATAATCCCCCCCATTACCGGGAAAACCACCGCTCCGATATGATTGATTGTAAACCCGACCGCCATACTGGGGGCAATATCGCGGGGGTCGCCGATTTTCTGGAAAAAGGTGCGGATGGCAATAGCGAAGTTAAAAAAGATATGATCCAGAATATACAAAACAGCGACCAACATTTTTGAATCGACAAAGGCATAAGCGACAAAAATAAATATCAGTGAAAAATATTCCAATGAGAGAACTCGGCGCTCACCGAATTTTACAATAGCTTTGCCAATCAAGGGACTCAGGAAATAATTAACTATATTATTCGTTACAAACAGCGCTGTAATTTCCTGAACACCATATTCGAATTTTTTTACCATTAGAAAAACAGCAAAAGCGACAAAGATCTGCCTTCGAGCGCCGGCCAAAAAAGTGAGAAAATAATAAAGCCAGTAGCGTTTTCTCAGGATCATCTTTTTATGCTGAATGGGGAGGTCTTTATCAGTCGGGTTACCGATAAAACTCCAGAAGCCAACCAGAAATATTGCGCCGCCGATCAACAGATACATTTGCAGATAGGAAAAGTACATTATCAAAACAAATATTAATGCTCCCACTGCTATATTCGAGGCGGCTCCGATTGCTCTTAATTTTCCAAATACTATAGGTGCGGTTTTTTTATCAAAGTATTGCAGGGTCAAGGACTGGAATGTCGTTTCGTAATAATGAAAACCGAGGCTCATTATCATGGTTGTTCCGATTAAGCCAAAATATGTGGGAAACAAGCCGGTGATGCCGACTCCGATACCAAGTGTGATAATTGACAGGGAGGATATCCGGTGCTCTTTTAAGATGAGCATGACATAGACTACCAGCAGTGACAGAAAACCCGGGATCTCGCGGAAGGACTGGATGACTCCGATATTGCTCCCGTCAAGCCCTACAACATTTACGGCGAAATTATCAAAGAGGGTGCGCCAGCCCTGAAGCCCCAGGGCGGAGCAGATAGTGAGTACCATCAGAAAACGGTACATGGGGAGACTGGTCAGTTTCATCGGAGGAGTCATTTAAGTATGCCAATTTTAGTATTCATTGGGGAGAATTTAGCTCTACATTATTTTCCAGTCAAGCGAAGTGAAGAAAATATTATTTGATGTCAGGAAAAAAGCTGTAGGGTGGATCCGTCTTCGGATCCGCCACACACCTTTAGTGTTTAATTAAATGGCAGGTTCGTAGACGAACCTGCCCTACAAAAAGACTAACTACCACGGCAGACGAGGGCGTCTGCCGGTCACAGATGTTGACGTGGTAGTATTACTCCTTATGCTTCGCCAACGGCATGCCGACTTTGTAGGCCCGTTCCAGTTTCTTGCCGATGCCAAAATAATTGCGTTCACCAGTGGCATAGATTATAGGTCTTATCTTTTCAATACTGGGCTCGCCATCATCTCCAAGACAATCCTCTTCCACCTTGACATCAATAATCTCACCGATAAATTGAGTATGCAAACCGATTTCATAAGTATGGATGATTTTGCATTCCAGAATCATAGGGGCTTCTTTGATATACGGCGCATTCACAAGATCACTCTTTACCGGAGTCATCCCGCTCACTTCAAATTTGTTTTCATCGCGTCCTGATGCTATCCCAAAATAGTCTGCTTCCACGAGTTGGTTTTCGCTGAGGACATTTAGGGTGTAGGCTTTGGAGTGCATGAGACAGCCATAGGAGTAAGTCGCCTTTCTGAGAGAGATAGTCATGCAGGGTGGTTTGGAGCAGCATACCCCCGCCCAGGCAGCAGCCATTACATTTGGTTTTCCATTTTCATCGTATGTTCCGACTATCCATGATGGTGTCGGGTAGATTAATGTTTTTGCTCCTAATGATTTTTTCATTTATTGATCCTTTTATAGGGTAAACATTTCAAATTTAATATAGTAGGGTGGATCCGTCTTCGGATCCGCCACACACACCTTGTGTGTTTATCAAATGGCAGGTTTGAAGACAAACCTTCCCTACTTATCTATTTGTTTAAATAATATCTCATTTCCTATTATCATCCATACTGTTTCTTCACACATTGTTGTAATTCCAAATGAATCATCATCTAATTTGTCTAATAGTTTTCTAAAATTATTTTTGTCTGCCTCATTTAATATTCCAAGATTATCATCTACACAACCTATTCGATAAGGTTTTGGAAAAAGATCAATTAATTCCATAATTAGTTGTGTATCAGACGAAACATAAACAACATTTAAACAACCATTATGAGATGTTAAAAGATTAAGAAAGTCTAAGGTCTTATTGTCTGTAAAATCAACTTCGATTAGTTCATGTATGTTATTTTCAAAATCAATTTTCTTTTTTAAATATTTTTTAATATACCACTGATCCAAAGTTGAATTTTTATTGTTAAAAATGTAGATTTTATTAAATTTATAAATATTATTTTTAATA
>JBDRQG010000131.1:0-7210 GCA_043826475.1 bacterium | reverse complement strand
ATCATGTGTCAATATCTCCGTCTTCATACCCAGTATATTATCAAGAGCATCACTAAAATACGGTATGGAAATACTACCATCTTTGTGGAAAACAAATTGATATATGCATCCGGGAATGGTTGATGTGATATCTTTTAGCTGAGCCTCTTTATTATTGAGATCATAGATAACAGGGTTACCTATCCGAAAGAATAAAAAAAACCCTACAATTGTTAATAAAAAAGTCAATCCAATTAATATTAATCCCACTCTTATAAAAGGGGCTCGAATTTCAGAAAGGTCTATTTTAGCCACTATACCCAGATTAAGATCTTTTACCGGCTCATAAGCCGCAAGGACTTTTACACCTCTATAATCGAGTTCTACTGATGCCCCGGATTCATTCCGGAGCGCCCGTCTCATTGGTTCTGCCAAATTTAAAGGCAGGTTAGCAGGCAATAACACATCAGAAGTATAATAACGTCTACTAAGAATAAATTCAATTCGTTCTCCATCAAGTCTGGCTAAAGTAAATTCTCCAGTTTCCCCCAAAGTTTCTAAATTCTCATGTGCTCTTCTTAGCTGGGTGAGTGTCGCTTCATATGCATCAAATTCAGGATTTTCATCAAGCAGATTTGGAGCATTTTCAAAATTACTTCTTGCTATAGCATGAATGAGGAGAGCATGACTCTTAGCAGTATCAACAAGACGTGCCCGTTGTTGTTCAAACGAAGTATTATATAATATTGATAATGTCATACCGATAACAACAAATGAAATGACTGCCAATATCATTGATATAAAGGTTAATCGATTTTTAACAGTCATAGTATCTTCTCATCCAGCAGAATATAGAGAGACATACTGATAGCCCTCTTTTCCAGTATTCACTAAAATTAGCCCCCATCAAAATCTTTAATGAGATTGAGATGTTTTGTATTTATATAGTATCGGCAGACAACAACATAATTATAGAGTGTATGAGAAAAGAAGAGGATAAATGGCCTTCATATAAAGGCTTTTACACTATAAGTTTAATTTTAAATCAGAGAAATTATTGAATGAGAGCTGTAATTGTTATCTATTTATAAAAAACCCGCCTGTTTGGGCGGGTTTTAAATTTTAGGGAGAAAGATTTGCTGTTTTTAAAAGCTCTCGTACCTTACGGTAAAGGGTTTTTACAGCCGCTTTTCGTATTTAGTATTCGCTACCACCAGGTGGGTCACGGCGTTTACGCAACGGTCAAGAGACAACCTATATGAGCTTATTGTTAGAGTTTTTAAAAAGGCACCTCTTTCTCCGTATTTATATATAGAAAATACGGATTGTTTTAGTTTTTGACAAGATATTTTTTCCATTCTGTTGCCAATCGTTTATGAATTGAGTATTTTCTGCACAATTATTTCCCGGAGGTGTCTGTGGTTCATGCAATTGGTCTGGATATTGTTGAGGTCGAACGGATTAGAAAAGATATTACTCAATATGGCGATAAATTTGTCAATCGGATTTTAAGTTCGGAAGAATTAGAGTCATATGATAAGCGGCTTGATAAGGAGTTGTTTCTAGCCGGAAGATTTGCCGCCAAAGAAGCGATCATAAAAGCTCTCGGGAAATTCTTGACCGACCGCCCCCCCTACACCGACCTTCAGGTTCTTAACGATAACACCGGCCAGCCATTTTTTATGTTAACTGATTATATTATGAAAAAAATAGGAAAAGCAGTAGTTCTGCTATCTATCTCACATGAAAAAAATTATGCCGCCGCGATGGTGGTTATATCGGAGGACTGATGAAACAGGAAGAGATCATTCAGCTATTCAAGGATTCTAACGCTTTGTTGACCGGACATTTTAAACTTACTTCCGGCCGTCATTCCGATGTCTATTACGAAAAGTTCACCCTTCTGAAACAACCAGCTATATGCACCAAACTTTGTGAACAGATGGCCAATATGCTCAAAGGGAGTGGTGTGGCTACTGTTGTCGGTCCGACCACGGGGGGTATTATTTTAGCCTATGATGTCGCTCGTTATCTGGGGATTGAATCAATTTATGCCGAACCGGGTGAGACCGGAAGAATTTTCAAACGGGGATTTTCACTGGAAAAGGGACAGAAAGTGGCGGTGGTTGATGATGTCCTGACCACGGGAACATCGGTTCGGGAAGTGATTGAATTAGTTGAATCTTATGAGGCTGAGATTGTTAAGATAATCCTGATGATTGATCGTTCGGCTGGCAAAGTTAAATTTGATTACCCGATGGAAGCGCTCGCCTCGGTTTCTGCCGATTCCTGGCCCCCCGAAAACTGCCCTCTTTGTGCTAAAGGCATGGAAATCACGCAAAGAGGGAGCAGGAAGTTTTGATATAGAATAATGATTAAATGAATTTTTCTATGTAGGTCGAAACCACTGTGGTTTCGACAATTTAAAATCAATGCTTGAGACATAAAACAAACTTTCAAACATTGTCATATTTCTAAATTCTATTGACTCTTGAGCAAGTCGTGAGGTATCTTGGATGGATGCAATTAATATGGATTTACTTGAAATAGTCAGAACTCATCCAAAGATTGTTGTCGGGCACAAGGAAGTTTTAGAATCACTAAATGTTCGTAAAGAACTAAGTCGTTTTCTTACTGATCCATTAGATGTGATTATGGATCAAATTAGTGTTGATGACTCAATTTTCTTGAAAGGAGATATAGGGAGGTATCTTCAGTCATATTCATCGTATAGCCTATGCCTAAATAGATGTCTGAATCATATATCATTAGCTAGAAAAAATCGAGCAGTTCTCCATTCTCACCCTAAAAATAAAAAGTATTCTATTCGTCAAAAACAACTAGCCTCCAAACGAAAAGATGTTGGTCCATATCTGGAGCTTGACTATCAAGACTTAATCATTCATGCATGCATTCTACTTGATCGAACAATAGCATTATCCAGGAGATTTCTAACAGGTAATAGACTGTTAGATTTGCCATGGCGGTAATGTCACGTAACTAAAAATACTGAAAATTCTATGAATTTATTTGGCTGATATGTCAGATTTTTCCTGTCGGTAATGGTCAGGAGATTGTTTGGTATTTTAATTATAACCTCTTTTGAGTACTTAAAGTCGGTTTTCCTGGCAGAAATAATCAAGTGATTATTGGTGTTTGTAGTATTATCTCTGTCGCGATCTGCGGGTTTTTGACTTTTTATATGCTGGTTTGCGGGTCAGGATATCTTTTTGTTTTTTCTTGCGGTTGATATCCTTTTCAACAAATATCCGTTGGCCGGTGAAGGGGTCCTGTTCAGTATAGTACATCAAGGCCGAGTATGTTGAGGGGAGAGGGGTGAAAATCTGAACCTGCTCAGGGTTTATTCGAAGATGTTCAGAACTGTAAGATTTTAACTCCTTCATCTCGTCTTCGGTGCAACCCGGAGGGGCGGCTATCAAATAATAGGTCAACAACTTGTCTTTCGTGCTATGGGAAACAGCCTCTGAAAACAGGGTATTGAATTGTGATAGTGCGGCAGTATTCGGTTTGCCCATCAATTTTAAGACGCTGTTGCTGATATGTTCCGGTGCAATTTTCAACTGCCCTGAGGTATGCTTATTTACCAACTGCTTGAGATATGGCCGGCCATACTTTTTGTCTTCAATAATCAAATCATAGCGAATCCCACTGGCTACAAAAACCTTCTTTACGCCTTCAATGGCTGAGAGTTTTTTTAGCAGGCTCATCTGTTGGCTATGGTCAGGTTTCAAGGCGGTACAGCGAGCGGGGAATAGGCAGCGTTTATCATCGCAACAGCCTTTTTTGAGTTTTTTGCTGCACTCGAAACCATACATATTGGCGGTTGGCCCGCCGGCATCGCTAATGATCCCTTTGAAATTTTTGTGTGATTTAAATTTCCTCGCTTCGTTTATAACCGACTGCTCTGATCGCCATCTTACTGTTTGTCCCTGATGGACAGCTATCGCACAAAAATTGCATTCGCCATAGCAGCCCCGGTGGGTAGCCAATGAAAACCTGATTGTCTCCAGGGCTTTTACATTACCAAGTTTTTGGTAATAGGGATGCTGCTCAAGGGCATAATCAATCTCATAAACCTCGTCCATTTCATCCTGTGAGAGATGGCTTTCAGGCGGGTTTTGAATAAGATAGCGGGTATCGCTTTTCTGATACAACCCTTTGGCCGTAATAGGGTCGTTATTTTTGTAAAAGGTATGGAACATTTTCGTGAACTGGGCTTTGGAGTTCTGGACTTCGTCAATCGAAGGAAGTTCAAGATAATTCTCTGGGGGTTCGTTTGAGATATAGCATATCGATTTTATTTTATGCCAATCTTTGATTTGTTTGAAAGCATCAGCCAATTTCAATATTGTCTTCTCACCCATGCCATAAACCAGAGCATCAGCTTTGGCATCAAACAGAATCGATTTGCGAATTTTATCTGACCAATAGTCATAATGAGCAACTCTTCGAAGGCTGGCTTCAATCCCTCCAAGAACAATCGGTTTGGTGTTTTTGAAATATTTGCGAATGAGATTGCTATAGACAATTACCGCCCGATCCGGCCGTTTGTTATTGATCCCGCCGGGAGTGAAATCATCTGAATTTCTTTTTCTTTTTGAGGCCGTATAATTGGCCACCATAGAATCAACCGACCCGCCGCTGACACCCCAGAATAGTTTTGGCTCCCCAAGACGCATGATATCCTGTCCAGAGTCTATGTCGGGTTGGGCGATTATCCCTACTTTGAATCCGTTTTTTACCAGATAGTGTCCGATAACCGCAATCCCAATAAAGGGGGAGTCGATATAGCTGTCGCCGGAGATCAGGATAATATCAAGCTGATCCCAGCCGAGCTTTTTCAGCTCCTCTTTTGTCGTCGGCAGGAAATTCATCATTAAGCTAATGTATATTACTTGAGCCAATTGGGGAAGGGAATAAATAGGGGGAGAAGCTATTGGATAGAAGAAACTACACTCTGAAATTCTAACTAAATCTATCATAATGTATAAAAATATATAAGCTCATATATCAATACTTGACTTTTTAACCTCTTATAATAATATTGATTCAAATTATGGGCATTAAAATTTCGTTTTATTACTTTCTTAATTAATGTGAAAAAAGTATAGAAACGTGGGAAATTACTTTTGAAATTATAAGTTTTCAAAAATTCAATATGGGTGGTTGAATAGTGTTTAATTTGAGGAGGACTTATGTCAGGACAAAAAGGAACTGTAATTGTAATCGGGGACTGGTATTTTGATGAACACTGGTTGATGTCACGTCAAAGACTTTACCATAGCACTCAACCAGGTGATTATCATTATGTGACAAGGCACAGAAATTTAGCAATGCAAAATACAGGCTTTGGAGGAGCAGCCAGCGTGTATAAAATGCTTTTACATAAGTTTTCTAAGAGTAAGAGACTTATAGGATTTGGAGTTTGGAATCCAATTGATAATGATTTAGTAAAATGCATTTTATGCCCTGAACAACCAGAAAAAAAACGTTTGACACCTTTTACTCTAACTGGATTGCAGGGAAAAATACTTGCTAAAGGTGATAGGTGCGTCTATGTGAACAAAGTATGTTGGATGACATCAAGACAATGTGAACTGTTCAACCTTACTAATTCTAAAGATGCGTCAACAAATCACGTTATAAGATATTACGAAGGTGTTGGTTATGGCACTCCAGAATTACGGTATAGATTTGACTGGATCTTACCTCACCAAGGTGACCTTTCTTATAAGAATATTGAGAAACAAAGTGAAAATAATCATGGTGAAGCTGAAGCTTTGATTATAGTCGATCATAATCTGGGTACACTTAATGATAATTGTATCAAGGCTTTATTAAGACACATAGGCCCCCAGACAAAGATTTTCATAAGAAGTAAATCTGAAAACCAAAGTTGGATAAAAGGGATAAAATCCAATGATGTAGAAGCAATCATAACAGACTTCAGAATTGCAAATCATAAGAAAGGGGAGCGCCGATGGTGGTATCAGAATACTTTGGGTCGGGCAGCATTAGATATGTTAGGTCAACTAAGTTTTCAGGAAGGTCATGGAGGTAATCGTATCACAGATTATCCACAAGTAAATGGTAGCACAATTCTTTTGGATGATAATGTAATTTTAGCAAAGTACAGAAATAAATGTTATCAGATTCCACATTCAACAACAAAGAGACAAGGAATGAATTTTGCTCGCACTACTGTCTTTTTCACAAGTCTTGTTGCTGAATACTTGAGTGATAAAACGAAAGAAAATAAATTTGATTTGAAATGTGCTAGGGCGCTAGGGAAGGCATTTGAATGGACCAGAAATACAAGCCAATCGTTTGAGATGGAAGAAGGATTTCAATTTAATTCTTTATACAAAAAGGCTCTAAATGACAAAAGTTCTAAATCTAAAGTAAATAATAATGACACGGAAACTAATTCTGTTTATGAGTGCGGCAATTATGAAGAATTATGGAAAGATTGGGACGATTCATCTCGTAAGTTAGGTATAGTTTGTAATAACAATGAGAAACAAGTAAGTAAAAGAGAATCACAAAAACCAAGTAAAGGTAGTAATAATAAACAAAAAGAAACTGGTAAGGGTGGATCTAATGAAGTAATACAACTTTGGCGAGGGGAGGGAACTTTACCTGGGTTTGTCTGTGTTGGTGGTCCCAAGAGAGATGCTGTCAATAAATTGGCAAAAGTTCTTGGCTCATTTGTTAAAGATCCAAATCCTCAACAACAATTTAGTTGTTTGTTAACTGGTGCTCCTGGATGGGGGAAGAGTTTTCTAGCAAGTTGTTTAGCACAGAAATTTGATATGCAATACCTAGGATTTTCTGTAGCACAGATGGCAACAACACAAGAGTTTGTTAATTGCTTTGCTACTATTTCATCTTATCAAAATAGAACTAAGAAACGGTTATTGATCTTTATTGATGAGATCAATGCTGAAATAGAAGGGAACTCAGTTATTGGTTTACTTCTCGGACCATTATGGGGCGGTTCATTTACTTTCGATGGTAAAAGTTATAGATTAGAACCTGCAGCCTGGATGTTTGCATCAACAAGAGGAATGGAGGCATTTAAGTCTAATGAGAATAATTTAACTATTGATGAAAAAAATAAGGGATCAGATTTTATCTCACGACTTAATGGACCAATTATAAAATTGGATGAAATGGGTGGAACAGAAGATTTTGATGATATTGTAAGAAA
>JBDRQG010000130.1:0-24006 GCA_043826475.1 bacterium | reverse complement strand
TTTCTTCAAAATTATATGGTTTGACAACAATTATATGTGATATTTTTCACAATCTTTTTGTTTATAAATTGAATATTTTCATATTAAATAGCTTTATCTGGATAGAAATATAAAATAATTTTTTATCAATACTTTTCAATCTTTGTGAATATGATCACAATCTTTGATATCTTTTCTATTTTTTTGACATCTTTTAAGTATGGGCAGATGTCTTTAATTTATTAAATTTTGTGATTTAAGATTTTATTTTCGTATTTCAAGATTGTGATTATTTTCACTATTCACATCAAAGGCAACTTCTTCTTTTGTTTAATCAATGCTCTATCTTAAAAGACTCATTTGTGATATTATTCACAATCTCTTAAATACTATTTTCTTCTACAGTTTATTTTAATTATCAAATATTAGTCTCTTATAATCAAAAGACTCATCCAATTTAAAAACGATCATTTTAAAGTTTTCATAAATATCTGATCAATTATTTATATCTTAGTTTAAAATAAATATCCGTTTAAGTTGTTCAGTCTTCGTCATTTTTAAAACTACAACATATCGTATTTGGTGGAAGAGATAAAAAAGTATTGACAAAAAGGGATAAATTGTTATTTTGTAGGTGTTCAGGGAAACAGTTGTAAAGTTAGTGCTTCTGTTTTGATACTTCCGCACCTTCAGTAAGCTTAAGTTTACGCTTAGTTTACGAAAAATGTTTATCACAAGTCGGTTTTTTACAGAGATAATGAAACCCAATGGATATTTATATCTTTGAAGGTTTTATTCATCCTATAAAGATTTCTTCTGCACAAACACAATCTTAAAAGAGTCGAGAGCTCATTTATTATGAATTTGGGTTTTCACAAGATTCTTAGAGACTGTTTGCGGTTCCCGATAACCAGTCTTCGGACAAAAATCGGAATCGATAAGGTAGCTATTTAGTATATAACTTTAAATGCTACCTAAGCAAGAAATGACCTTTAGTTAATAAAGGAGCATTCTAATGATGCAAAAAAGAACGATATATTCTTTGTTGCTGACCTCCTTTATACTGGTGTGTGCGTTTTCCTTGTCGTCAGCCCAGTCAATAGTCGTTGAGAACGTCAATGCATATCGCTGCGTTCTCTCAGAATTAGACGTAACTGTTGACCCAGGCACAGATGTCAGCGCCTTCGAAATCATCCTTGAGGTGACAGATGGCGGTGCCTATTTTACGACATTGGATTTTGAGTGGGATGCTAACTTTACCGTATTAACTCAACGTGTAGTTAATATCACCGCACATGGTGACGGTACTCCCGACACAATACGCGTAGCCGGTATGTTAATTGATAATGGCGACGCCTGCCTTGGTACTGGATCAACAGTAGTGGGACAGGTTAAATTTACCACCAATAATACATGTGACGGAACAGTCGGCTTAGCCGGTATTTCACTGGATATTCCAACCGCCTGCGGTTGTGCACTATTTGCTGAGAACCAGTTTGTTGACTGCGCCACCACCACATTGATTCCGGCCGCTGTAACAGCGGGAACGGTGACAGTGGTAAATCAGACACCGACTATCGATCCGATCGCTGGCGATATCGTACATTGGAACGACCTCTACCAGGGTCTTGCCACTGGCAGCGATCCGGATGAAGCCAGCTGTGAAGTTCTTAAATTCTACAAAGTCAGCGGCCCAACGGCTCTGACCGTAGCAACTAACGGTAATATTCTCTGGCAAACCACAGGCGCCGATGTTGGCAACAATACGGTTGAAGTGGAGATCAGAGATGCTTGTGGAGCAGCCGATACAACCAGTTTTGTAATCTGTGTTGAAAACACTCCTCCGCAAATCACCTGCCCGACCGAGACTTTCAACCTTATTTGGGGTTATGAAGTCACCGGCGGCGTCACCGGTTTTGATCCCGATGGCGGTCCTTTGTCTCTGTCATATTCAGTAGCCAGCTTTGACGGTCCGGGCACCCCGACTGTTAATCCGGCCACTGGTGTCTGGGCCTGGCAAACCCTCGAAGACAACGCCTATTTGGGCGAATTCGAGCTTTGCATTGCGGTTACAGACGGAGCCAATACCGATGAGTGCAGCCCGGCGAATGCCGATACTTGCTGTGTTTCTATTCATGTAATTCCGACAGTAAGAGCAACCATCGAAAAGACACATGGTTCATTCCAGGGTCAAGTCGAAGAGGTCTCAATTTATCTTGACAGCCTCATCGATCCCGCCAACGAAATGGGCGGCTTTGACTTCCTGATTCAGTATGATCAGACCGCTCTGACCTTCCAGTCAGCCGTTCCAGGTCAGCTCCTCGTCGATTGCGGCTGGGAATACTTTACCTATCGTCAGGGTCCCGATGGCAACTGTGGTTCTAACGCCTGTCCGTCCGGATTCCTCCGGATCGTGGCCATGGCTGAGACCAACAACGGCGCCAACCATCCCAGCTGTTTCTCCGGAGACGCCGGACAGTTGGTTTCCCTTGGGTTCATGGTGACCAATGACTATAACTTTAGCTGCATGTACGCACCTATCCGCTGGACTTGGTACGACTGCGGTGACAACGCAATTTCATCAAAGAGTGGTGACACCCTCTTCATCAGCCGTCACGTTTACGACTTCGATAACGCGACCCCGGTTGAAGACCTCGGTGCTGCCTTCCCGACTCAGTTTGGTGCCCCTGGCGTCTGTGATACGTACGACAAAGCCTTCCCGCTTCGTCTGATCGATTTCCAGAACGGCGGCGTGGACATTATCTGTGTCGACTCTATTGACGGACGCGGCGATCTGAACCTTAACGGTTTGCTCAATGAGATCGCTGACGCTGTTCTTTACACCAACTACTTTATCTACGGCTCAAGCGTCTTCACTCATGAAGCCGCTCAGACAGCTGCCTCCGACGTTAACGCCGATGGTATTGCTCTGACCGTAGGTGATCTTGTCTATCAGATTCGTATCATCATTGGTGATGCCAATCCGTACCCGAAGGCTGTTTCTCCGATTGCGGTGAATATGGTCAACCGGAACGGAAACCTGGAAATTGCCAATAATGTTTCGATCGGTGGCGCCTTTGTAGTGGTTGAAGGCAACGTCTCCCCTCAATTGTTAGCCGATGGTATGGAAATGAAGTACAACTTTGACGGCGAAAATACCCGTATCTTGGTGTACTCATTCCAGGGCAACTCCTTCACGGGTGAGTTCCTCAATGTTGAAGGCAATATCGTGTCAATGGAACTGGCGACCAGAGATGGTTATCCGGTTGACGTTGATATGCTGCCAACCAACTTTGCTCTGAACCAGAACTACCCCAACCCGTTCAACCCAACTACCACCGTCAGCTTCCTGGTGCCGGTTACTACTGATTGGGATGTGTCTATTTACAACGTAAACGGACAGATCGTACATCAGAGAAGTGGCCACACCGAAGCCGGTGAAGTCAGCTTTGAATGGGATGCTTCCAACCTTGGAAGTGGTGTCTTCTTCTACCGCTTGACGGCCGGAGATTTCACTGATGTCAAAAAGATGGTACTGGTCAAATAATTCTGACCCATTACTATATATCTGACTCGAAGCCCCCGAATATTTTCGGGGGCTTCTTTTATTTGAGGGATATTAAATTTTTGATGATATTATTAGATTAGATAAAAATTATTCATTATAAAAAGTAGTTTGAGGGGATAGATTTTTCAACAGGTCAATAATCTTATCAGGTTCGAATGGTTTTCGGAGGAATCCATCGGCCTGATTTGTTTCTTTAAGATGTTCATCAAGGAAATATCCAGTTATCAAAATTACAGGGAGGTCATGATATTTTTCTTTGATCAACTTCATAAGTTTAACCCCATCCATCCCCGGCATTTTGATATCGGCAATAACTGCATTGACCATTCCATTTTCCAATTCTCTCAGAGCTTCTTCCCCACCTTCGACAGCAGTCGGAATAAAATCATTATAACTTAGTGTTTCGGTCAGCATATTTCGAAATAAATCATCATCATCTACCACCATAACTTTTTTTATCGGCTCTGAAACCAGTTCAGCTTTATCGTTTAAAGCTTCCTTGATTAACTGTTCCATATGTGAGATTCGGAACGGCTTGGCTAAAAACCCGTCGGGTGAAGCACGACCAATAACTTCCGGTGAAGCTACTCCAGTAATAAATAAAACTGGAAGATCAGGATAATATCGGCGAACTTTTTTCAATAATGAAATACCATCTATATTGGGCATCTTTATATCAGAAATCATTAGATCGTATTTTGATTTCTTTAACTTGTCAAGAGCATCAATACCATCTATTGCAGATTCGGACTTATACCCTATCGAATTGAGTGTATCCATCAAGAGTTCTCTCAGAGAAGGGTCATCATCAACAACTAATATTTTCACTTCAGGTGATTTCATTATTGTGTCATTCTCTGATTATTTTAAGCAGCATATCAATTTTCTCTTCAAGAATAAGCTTATTATCAGCTTCGACATTAAGTCGCAGCAAAGGTTCTGTATTTGAAGGGCGAAGATTAAACCAGAAGTTATTAGAAAATACAGTAAGACCGTCAATTGTATCCTGTCTCTCATTTTTAAAAACATCGCGGACTTTGGCGATTGTCTCATTTACTGAATTAACTTTACTGTTAATTTCTCCAGAGCGCACATAAGGATCAATTTCGGCAATCATTTCATGGAGAGGCCTGTTTACGATTGACAATAATTCCAGGCATACCAAAAAAGCAATCAACCCTGAATCAGCAAACCAATTGTCTCGGAAATAAAAATGCCCTGAGTGCTCGCCTCCAAAAATGGCATTATGCTTTTTCATTAATGGCTTAATCAGAGCATGACCTACTTTAGTTCGAATTGGAGTACCACCCATTTTTTTAACCAGTTCAGGGACAGCATTTGAGCATATGAGGTTATATAGAATTGTCTCCCCTTTATGTTTTGATAATAGAGATTTTGAAACCAAAGCAGTTACCATATCTCCGCCAATTTGACGGCCCATTTTATCCATCAAAAACATACGATCAGCATCACCGTCAAAGGCTACTCCAAAATCAGCACCAATCTCCAGTATCTTATTCTGTAAATCGACCAGGTTTTCTAATTCAATTGGTGATGCTGGATGGTTGGGGAAAGTCCCATCAAGATCAAAAAATAACTCCGTTGTTTTCACGGGGAGTTTAGCTAAAACCGGAGGTAGAGTAGCACCAGCCATTCCATTCCCAGCGTCTATTACAATATTATAAGGCCTAATTTTATCAATATCAATGAATGATAAACAATGTTCTGCATATTCTTCGGATATTTCCTTGCGAATGACCATTCCAGATGATGACGATTTAGGATAACCATTGTCATCCTGTATTCTCTTCAGGACATTATTTAATCCATCCTGCCCTGAAAGTGGCTCTGCATTTTTACGGCAGACCTTAAATCCATTATACTGTTTTGGATTATGGCTGGCAGTAATCATAATACCGCCATCATAGCTGAATTTACCTACAGCAAAGTACAGACCGTCAGTAGAAACCAAACCAAGATCAATAACATTAACACCTTTATCATTTATCCCCTTTGCCAGGCTATCAAAGAGCTCATTTGATGATTCACGCATATCCCGGCCAACAGCAATAGAATTCGCTTTGAGAACATCAGCAATCATATAGCCAATTTTGTAGGCTATTTCAGCATTTATTTGTTCAGGGAAGGTTCCCCTGATGTCATAAGCCTTAAAAATCGTAGAATCTATATTCATAGTCACCTCATATTATACTGAAAAATAGGGATTGTTGAGTATCTGGTCAAACATAATATCGACCAGAAAATTGTATTAATAAAAGGTTAATAATTCTTGCATTTTAATAAAATTTGAGTATAATGTTCAGCCTAAGCGATTACGAATGTGAGGGCGGTTAGCTCAGCTGGTTAGAGCACCTGCCTTACACGCAGGGGGTCACAGGTTCGAATCCTGTACCGCCCAGTATATTTGGGACCTTGCGTACGTGATCGTAGAAATTTGATTGGAAATAGACTTATTAAGTCGATATAGATTTTATAGCCGGGGTTGTAGTTCAGTTGGTTAGAACGCCTGCCTGTCACGCAGGAGGTCGCGAGTTCGAGTCTCGTCAACCCCGCCATAGTTTAAGTGACTATCATTCATTGATATGCGGGTTCGAGTATAATATCTCCATAATACTAAAATCATATTCATTTCTATACTTACAATCATGAAGGTTAACCAAATATAATTTTATTTAACAAAAAGATATGTATTATATTGGATCACTGTGGCGATTCAGATAAAAAGTGTACACTGATAGCTTAAAGTTAACACATCAATGTTTGATTTCGGATTAAAATAACTACATTTGTCATCACTCACAAATAGATTACATAATTTATTCTAAATTGACAATTCATTGATTTTAAGGTATATAATAACATATTTGGTGATATTTTGTTCTTCACTTTCGCAGGAGGAGTAACGCATGAGGGTCTGCATTTTTATATCAATATTCTTAATATTTGTTTTTGTTTCACCATCATTTGCTGAGACTTATATCGGGGGTACGATATCTTCTAACACAACTCTCACATTGGCTGGAAGCCCCTATATAATAACTACCGACATAGAGATCGGCAAATATCGAGACAGTTGTACTTTGACAATTGAGCCTGGAGTGGAGTTACGCTTTGAGCCTGGTACACAAATACGGGTTGGTTGGAATAGCGCCGGATATGTTTGTAGAGGAAGATTAATTGCCGACGGTACACCTGAAAACAGGATCATATTCACATCAAATTCGAGCGACCCTCAACCGGGAGACTGGAATGGTATTTATTTTACTTCTTATTCTTATTATACTCTTCCCGACCAAATATCACATTGTGATATCATGTATGCCGGCGGTGGTAACTATGGAATATATGTTTATTCTAATGGCAATTCAATACATAGGATATTTGATGACTGTGTTGTTGAATACAGTTTAGGCCAGGGATTTTTAATTAATGAAAACTCTGTAACTATTCAGAATTGCAAGATAAATAATAATGTCGGTTATGGTGTTTACGGTGCTGCGAGTCACAGCATCATCAATAGTCAGATTACAAACAATGTTGGTGGGGGAGTTTATTTTAGTTCTGGTGGTTCAATTGGTACTACCGAAGAATACACATGTGATCTTTATGATAATGGAGAATATAATGTTGTTAATGTGGGAAGCGGTACAATAAACGCCCAGTTCAACTATTGGGGAACAGATATTTCTTCAGAAATAGAAGCTAAACTATTCGGTAATGTAGATTACAGTAATTATGTATCAGAACAGAATTTCATTCCGTTAGTAGTATCCATTCTTGATCCTGTTCAAAATTTTGAAGTAGATATGAATGAATCCGTTCTTTTACGAGTTGCACTAACTGACGAAAACGAACAAGCAGTAGTTGGTTCATCTACAAACTATTGTAAAATAAAGTTTAGTACTGGTGAATCTGACGTGTATTTACTCGACAATGGCCAGAACGATGATCTGATTGCTGACGATGGCATTTTTACTGCTACATGGTATCCACTTTTAAAAGGTGACATAACATTAACTGCTCAGGCTTATGCTCCTGATTATGGTGATGGCTCTTCCTCTGTATCCGGTACAGTACACTGGGCTGGTAGCTCTAATTGTTTACCGATCAACGAGATATTGAGTATTTGTGCTGATAATATTGTAGAGGGACCACTTGATGTCTATACATGTAGTGGTAATATATCAATTGGTAATATTCTGCAGTTTAATGGCTCCGTGGTAGTTGACAAACAGGTATTTCTTGTCAATCCTGAACTACGTGGTAGTGGATCAATTATAGTCAAAGACATCCAAGGCGCAGACCATGTTATATATAACAATCCAACACCCTATACTTTCTATGTACATGATGATAGCCTTTTCAATTACGATGCTTTGATACCTCTACAGTTCAACCTTTTCGGATTTAATCTGGCTGGAGGGCATATCGGCGTCGATCCTGACGGACCAACGGTTAAGGTTGATTATGTTATATCATTCCCATCACCCCTTGATGATTGGATGTCAAAAATTTCTAAAGCATCTGGTGCACCTGCTACCTATTTCCAACAAGTCTCTTTTGGCAATACTTATGATCGCAGTGGTGGTGTTTTCTCAGAAGGTGATATCGGTCCTTTTGCAATCGACTACATCATTTTCAAACTATCCAATCTAAGTATTTACTGGGACGAGTTCGAGCAGAAGATCGGTGGTAGTGGCAAAGTAACCTGGAAGAATCCAAAAGATCCTATAAATAATTACAAATCCAATTATTCCTCCCCATTTGATGATGATCTAAGTGTAGAGATAAGAGATGAATCCGGGACAGTCTTGAAGAAAGGGACATTATCCGAACTTAGTAGTGAAATTGAAGCTCTTTCTTCATTCTTCCCCAGTGGTATTGGATTCGAGTTGGAGTTCTTAGCTGGTAAACTAAATAAAATCATATTGGTTGTTGAAGGCAGCCTTTATCTTGGAGCTACCGGCCTCAGGATTACCCAGTTTACGGCAGGCATTGAGGATCTTCAAACTGATCCAACTATTGTTGGCAGTATTGACATCGCCACTTTACTTCCATCTGTACCAGTTTTTGGTGATCCAATAAAGATTGATGATTTTGGTGTAAGATGGAAAAGAACTAAGTTTCGAGGAGAAGGTGCTCTCGAGATATTTGGATATGAATTAGCCAGTGCCTATTTAGAAGCTGATGCTCTGGCAGTATCTCTAAGTGGTGGCGGTGAACTCGGTTTTGGTACTTATATGTACGGCAAAGCTGACTTTACAATGGCAATCGATCATGCCAATGGCAGTGCCAAGATGACAATCCAAATCCCTGAGAATGTGCCTATTTGGCTCCGACCATTAAGAAACAAAAAAATAGCCAGTGCCTCTATTTCAATGACTAACTTTAATGACTGGCAAGCCCAAGTTACCTTATTAGGGATTTCAGCTGCTGTAAGAAGATATTTTGATACCAATGCTCCATATGATCATTTTAAGATAGGGCGAAACCTCAACAGTTTAAATAAAAGCTGGAAAGGTTTTGCTCGGAATGCACAAGTGATAGAGTACACCGTCCCTGTTGGAATACCACAGTTAGTCGTGGCCGCTACCAATGATATCAATGTATTTGACTTTAACATGACAAGTCCTTCGGAGATAGTCTATGATTCAACCAACAGTAATTATGATAAATATGATTCAGCTTTAGTAACGATCATGGTCATAGATAATCCTGAATCAGGTACCTGGCAGTTCGCAACAGAACAAGGCGGTGATATTCAGGTAGAAGTACTCGCTGCTGACCAAGTACCCACAGCTACTTTTACTGAGCCATCTGTAGTAGGTGGAATGTCTTCCGATATCAGCTTGGATGTATCTGATATGAGTGACACCATTCACGTTAGTCTTTACTATGACACTGACCGTTCAGATTTTAACGGTGTACCTATCACTTCGTTTGATGCAATCAACAGCAGCAGTGTTTTAATGACTTGGAATACATACAACATTCCTGATGGAGAGTATTTCATATATTGTAGGGTGGATGATGGGGAGAATGCTCCGATTATGACCTATGCTCCTGGTTCTATCCTTTTAAGTAGTCCCAACACAGTAGAACAACCCCAGAACATATTAGCTCTTCAGTCAGATGATTCAGTGGAAGTCACATGGGATCTTCCTGCTGACCCTTCGGTCATCATAACCAATATCACCGTAAAGGACCAAGGTGATCTAAGCCTCTGGACTTACTCCACAATCGATTCCGGATTGTTTTATATCACAGATTTAGCATTTGGCCACAGATATGATATCTGGCTACAATTTGAAGATAGTGCTGGATATTTCGGTCCCAAGAGTGAGATAGTTAATATCTCCCTAATTGATGATGAAGCCAACAATCCACCTTATTTCAGTTTTGATCAGGATTCTATTTGGTACTGTACTGTGGGACAACCAGGAAGTACTCCTGTAACCGCTACTGACTTGGATGATAATAGTCTAACTTACTCAGTCACATCTTCCCCAGTTGGTCTAACAGTCGCAAGTGATTCTCTTTACTGGTCACCAACTGAGGATCAGTCTGGATACTATACCTTCGAGGTGGTTGTTGATGACGGTCAAGGGGGATCAGATACCACCACTATTGGAGCAGCTGTCCTCAACACTGAACAGGTTGAGATAGATGTCTTCTTTAGTGGAACTTCTTTATATAACTACGATAATCACTTTGTATCAGTATCTCATTTTGGATTACCTGACACTCTCTTGGAAGTTACGGTTATCAACCAGAGATCCGAAGAACAAGCTAATGTATCATGTAATCGAGCTTCTGATTTCACCTTTACAGGTGGCTTCAAGCTGAATAGTATCGGGACAGGTCTTTTTGCTGTTGAACATGGGGATACTATTTTAGCAGAATACAGTTTTGACAATACCACTTATTCTTCCTTTGCTGTCTTTGATAGTACTGGCCAACCCTCTGATGTTACACCCCCCAATACTGTAACTGATCTTGGTTATACTCTCTTTGATTATGACAGTCTGACTCTCTTCTGGACAACCCCTGGGGATGATTCTTCTGAAGGACAAGCTATGTATTATGACCTAAGGTACAATTACACTGGTATTACAGTAGAAAACGACTATGTTAATGCCTACAAATACACCGAGTTAGGCTACCCGCCTATACCAGGTACTGTTGACAGTCTGACTATTCAATTAGTAGATCTTCAAGACATCAGCGGAAAGGATTTCCTCTATCTAACAATGCGAGCGGCTGACGAACTGAACCAGTACAGCCCTATTGGAAATACAATCAAGATTCAGATATCGCCTTTTATCTGTGGTGACACAGATAATGATGGTACAGGACCTAATGTAGCAGATCTGGTTTATCTGGTAAATTACCTTTTCAAGGGAGGAACTGCTCCACCTATCATTGAATCAGGTGATGTAACCAATGATGGAATAATATTAGTAAATGATTTGGTATATCTTGTAAATTATATATTTAAAGGTGGTCCACCACCAATTTGTAATTAACATTTTATAGATAATTTCCGTTACAACTGGGAAGTAGCTTTATGATCAGCAACGGTTTACTGCATCCATTTATTCATTAAACAGCATTCTCAATCACACAGTTGAAAACTCGTTTGAATGAATAATCTTTGTTAAATTTGTCTAAAATAATGATAGCTTTTGACAGGTTCATATTGTAAAAAGTTGCGAAATTCGTCTAATGGCCCCACATACATCGTTACATCCACTCCCATAATTTTCTGTCATTAAACTTGATCATGATAGAAAGAGCCCATACTCCAAAGTTGATAAGTAATGGTTCACTAAGTACATTATTAAAGGGCTCGCGCTGTTAATCTGATTGACAATTCCTGCCAATACTATATCTTATATAAGTAATACAATTGTATGTATTTGATGTATTTACATCTTCTAAATCGTAGAGAGCAACTATGCGTTTTATAATCATCTTCTCTGTAGTTATCATTATATGCTCAACTGTTACACCTCTCCATGCCCAAACCTGGGAACAGACTAACGGACCGTATGGTGGTGATGTCTATTCATTGGCAATAAATTCCTTAGGCGATATATTTGCAGCAATATTTACTGGCGGTGCTATTTATAGATCAATCGATAATGGTAATAATTGGACATGTATTAATGAAGGGGTAATGGGGGCTCGTATATTTTCTCTGGCTATAGATTCAGAGGATAATATTTTTGTTGGAACGGAAAACAGCGGGGTATGGATATCAACTGATAATGGAAATTCTTGGTCACAAATAATTTCTGGGATGGGTCAAGAAACAATTTGGTGTTTGGCAATCAACGAATCTGATGACATATTTACTGGTGGATATAGTGGGATATATCGTTCGATAAATAATGGTGAATCGTGGTCTTATATCACCAGCGCAGTTGGAAATGTAAGGGTACGCAGTCTCGTCACTAAATCAGCAGGTATTATTTTTGCTGGAACTGATGGAGGTTTATTTAGATCAAATGACAATGGTGATAATTGGATTGCAGTAAATAATGGTCTCACATACACAGAAGTACGATCATTGGCTGTGAATTTTTCCGGTGATATCTTGGCCGGCACAAATGATGGCGGCATCTATATATCAACCGATGATGGCGAAAATTGGACAAACTATGGACTCTTCACTTATACGGTTTTTTCTATAATATTCAATTCTTCCGGAGATATTTTTGCCGGAACTGATGAGGGTGTTTACAGATCAACTGACAATGGGGATACTTGGGTAGTAGTTGATAATGACATTATTGCAGTTGATCTCTTGGTAAATCCACTGGGGAATATCTTCGCGGCTGCATATCCTGGAGTATTCCGATCAATTGACAACGGTGAAAACTGGACAAAAAACAGCAATGGGATTATAAATACAAGTATTCGGCCTCTGGTAATCAATTCTTCAGATGCCATATTCTCAGGAGTCAATCAATGGGGTATGGTGAAATCCGATGATAATGGTGATAGCTGGCAAGAGTTAGATTTCGGTGAATATGTTCGTTCTTTTGCTGTAAATTCTTCAAATGACATTTTTGCAGGGACTCACCATTCGGGATTATACTATTCTGTAAACGATGGAAATACCTGGGAACAAGTAAGTAATGGATCATTCTTGCCGGAGGGTCGATTTGAAGCACTGGCAATTAATCAATCAGATCATATCTTTGCGGGGGTATCCGGTCCCGGCATATTTCGTTCCACAGATAACGGCGACAATTGGATCAATTGCATCGCCGGTCTAACAGGTGTATTGTCTATTGCAATTAATCCCGAGGGGCATATTTTTGCAGGCGGATGTGATTGGGGTGGAGTACGTCCAAGAATAATTCGCTCCACTGATAATGGAGATACTTGGGTAGACCTTGGAAATGGATTTGCAGCAGAAGTGATGATAGTAAATTCATCTGGTGTTATTTTTGCATCTCCGGACTATCATAGCGATGTTCAAGGAATTTACAAATCTTTAGATAATGGTGATACATGGACTCAAACAGATATTCGAGAATCCGGTTCCAATGATATTCGGGGAATTGAAATTAATAATTGTGGAGATATCTTTGTTGGATTAAGTGATGGCGGGGTATATCAGTCGAAAGACATTGGAGAAAGTTGGACACAAATCAATGATGGATTAGGGAGTTTATTTGTCACATCATTAGCCATTAATTCAACAGATGATCTATTCGCTGGAACTGCCACCGATGGTGTATTTGTCTTGGAGGGGACCTCAGGTATCAATTTAGAATCTGTCTCACTAATTTCCCCATCAGATGGTGCAACATATGCCGAGCAAATAATAACGCTTGATTGGACAGATGTATTATGCGCCGACGGATATCGTCTGGAGTATTCATCAGATCCGACATTCCCTTTATCCAGTTCCCAAACTATTTCAATAGATTTGCCAAATTACAGCGTTACTGATATTGTACTACCTCAACAGGAAGCAATAATATATTGGCGGATTTATACCACACTTGGAGATCAGGAGAGCCCACCAAGTCCAACCGGATATTTTACATATTCGCCGGTTATAACTGAAGAGATTACTTCTGCCTCAATCATTAATCCGTACGATCAAGCGCAGATTGATAAATATTCTGATATTCACGCCAAACTAAGAATGACTTCAGCTTACACGGGTAATTTTAATGGACGTTGGATCTTGGATGGGTCTGATTGGGTAGATATTGATGAGGTTATTATTGGTAATCAGGGATTAATAGTTTATGGTCCGTCTTTTGTTTCCTTAGAAGAGGGCATCCATACTTTGACAGCAGAACTTGATTACCCAAATAGCATATCATCCAATACGATAACTTTTGAGATTTTGCAAATTCCGGGAGATGAGGCCGATCATTTGGAGGTTATTGCTTCACCCGGTGCGATTGTAGCTGATGGTGTACAGGAAAGCCAGATTTTTGCTTATATGCTTGACGCCAACAGTAATTTAGCAATCGCCGACAATGACCGGGAGGTCACTTTTACACTCATAGGAGATGGTTCTCTATCATCTTTATCGACAACAACGGCTGATGGTGTTGCAAGCGTTACATATACAGCCGGTACGACACCCGGGTCAGTAATCATCAATGGCAATGCTCTGGGAGTAGGTGACGATGATTGCACGATTATTTTGAATACCGCTGAATTGGAGGTCTTACTTGCACAGTACGACTATTTATCAGTTCGATTTTCAAATTTGGAACTTGATATGTTTTGGCCGCTGTTCAATATTCCATTATTGAATAATTACGACATGTATGACGCTAATCTTTTTGTGGATAATCAAATAAGATATGTGAATCCAACACCAGAAAATTTAGAATCATTTGAACGATTATTACTGGCAGAAAAATGTCTTCATTTTGGTTACCGCCATAAGCCGTCGATCTCACCAGTAATAGATTTTCCAAATAAAATTGCTGGAGCACAGGAATTATGGGATGCTGGGACGCGGAATTTAGCCCAAGCACTCCTTGCAGCATTAGGGATTTACAATCTTGCTGATGGTATGCTAAAGAGTATGGAAACATCTGGAATTTTGAAAAAATTTATTAAAGAATTAGGGTTCCGTAAACTCTTAAATAATCTAATAAAAAATTCTATCAAATTTGTAGCAGGGTTAGCTGAATCTGTGATAAATCTTCTACCTGCAGATGAGGAATTTAGAAATACTATACAAGTATTGATAGCTACATTAAAGACAGATATTACTGAGTTATTATCCAGTGAAATTACCGGGGAGCTGGATTTAAAGGCACTGGCAATTTCTCCAGTTATCAGATTTGGTGGAGATGAAATAGGGTTGGGCGTACACGTAAATACAACCGAAGATGATTTCCAAAATGCAGTAAATTGGGCTATTAACAATAATTACAGTGGTGACTTAAATACTGCTGAAAACCAGATTCAAACTAAAATAATGATTATGAAAGCATATTCTGAGACTTATATGTCTGACATTCAGATGCATGAATATGAATTTAGTTCAGAAGATATATTTCAATCAATGCAGGATTGTATGGATAATTTTTATAATAGAGAATTTTGGGAATCGGCAAAAGATTATTGGGATGTAATCAAAGGACTACTTGATGTTGATCGGTTTTATCACGCACCACAAGCGGCGGCTGTCGGTTTTGGTGGAGCCTTTGATATTCGCGATCAGGTTGAAGAAGGCATTGCTTTGGCATTTGGACATTTACCAGCATCAAATATACAAACGTCAGTTGATGACAATACATCAATGCAAGTTTCCAGTTCTGATTATAGTGTAATTATGGAAGTAATTGAGTCATCAGATGGATATTCCGACGATTATATAAATGCTTTAATCGCAGTTCAAAATAATATGCAAACATTTGATACTCTTGACCTTGATTCTGCAATTGGTAATTTAGTGGGTGCATCTGATGAGTTGGAGAATACTTATGATCTGCTATTAGCCGTAGCTGATGCCGCCTATGATAAGGCGATGGCATCAATCCCATATTTTGATTCAACCTACAGAGAACTTTATAAAACTGTCTTTAAGGCCAGAGAATATCAATTGGGAAGCATGCTCTATATCCTTGGATTTGCCGGAGAACCGAATGACACAGCGTATGTATTAGAAGGAATTGCTATTATTGATACTGCAATCATGTATACGACAACATCAATAGAGTCTCTTGTAAGTGTTCAGCAATATCTGTTTTTGACGGAAGCAAAACCTCTTTTACAGACTAAAATTCAATATGACTCTGAGGTTATGCACCCCGGACGTTTAGATACTGCCTTTATTTGGATGTCAAATTATGGTTCCGGGACTGCCACTGGAAATAAGCTTGTAATATCTGCTGATTCTCTTATTCAGTTAGAACCTCAGGATACAATATATATTCCAGATCTAAATGTTGGAGATTCTGTATCCATTGAAGTTTATTTCTCGACGATTATACCGGAAGAGACAGACTTTGAAATACTATGCGGTTCCATTTCGGCCAGTATGCTTTCAACGAATGCTTTTGTCAAATCTTCGTATGCTTCCATTTTCTTTGAAACATACATCTGCGGTGATGCTAATTACGATGGTGCGGGGCCAAATGTCGCTGATCTTGTATATATGGTTGATTACTTATTCAAGGGTGGAGAGCCACCAACTATTATAACATCAGGTGATGTAAACAATGATGGAATAATATTAGTAAATGATTTAGTATATCTTGTAAATTACATATTTAAAGGTGGACCACCACCAATTTGTAATTAATTATATATAAACTTTTATGTATTATAAAGTATCATTTAATCTTTAGTGGTTTGCTTCTTCTCTTTTTATTAAGTAGTTGCATGTTCCATAACTCCTTTGCAGAATTAGTCTTGCAGGGTTAATCTTAATAAAGTTAACTGAAATATGGATTCAAATTGAAGACCTCATACTGTAAAAAGTTGCGAAATTCGTCTAATTGCCCCCGCTTATCATAATCCGTTACATGCCATAGCGTTAGGGTATTAGATTGGTTATAAGTTTTTTGAGAATCTCAAACCTTAAGAATGTTACTTTATACTAATTCTAACACTCTATTATGAGCTGAATCTGAATCCCAGTTCCAGATACATTTGAGTCGATTTGTAATCTGAACTCAGATACTGGCGCCAGCTTCCCTGCAGGAAATAATTACCAAAAGAATAATCGCTTCCGAGATCAAGATAAGTATTTGTGGTCGTTCTGGTGCCATAGTCATAAATATTTGATGTGCCGGTAAGTGATAATCGTATTTGTTTATGTACCGGGAACCTGAAAGAGACAGATGGACGATAGCCTTTGGTAAACATAGTGCTGACATAAGAAAATCTAAACGAAGTATACTGGCGTTTAAATGGGAATTGATTTATTGTAATCGCCAATAAACCGAATTTATTATCTGACAACATGCCATTCCGCAGCCTTACTCCCCCATTGCCAAAGATTGTAATCTTCTTTGAAGGCCTTAAATTGAATCCGGCTTTCACCCCTTCATGATTACTGTCATCAAACAATGAATCGGGCGTCTCTTTAGAATCAATGGTATGAATCCGGCGGCGATTATCGTATGATAAAAAGAGTTTAAGATAATCAACCGGGGTAATGCTGAGAGTTGAATACATATTGCTTAGTTTAAGAATCCCACCCTCTATTTCTTTGCGCCATTTACGATTGATATCCACTTCAAATGAATTATAAAATGAAATCAGAGGGCCATAATAATTTCCCTGCAGATATAAAAATTCACGACTTATATCACTTTTATAATATACTCCTGATATCGCACCCGATAATGATATTCTATGATTCGATTCATAACCATTATCATAAGCAACAAATATTCCGGCTTTTTTTGTGTTGAGATCAACATTATTAGAGGTATAATCAGGCTCTCCCCCGGTCACAAACCCGGCTTTGATTTTATCACTAAGTCTTTTCATTAAATAAAAGCCGTCAATAAACCCGATCCCACGGACGTACCCTACTGTCTGTCGCCCTATGCCCCATTGATAGGTACTGCTATCATCACCATTATAAATGGCCAGCTCATAAAAGCGGCTGGTCCATTTATCCTGATTAGCATTGTATGATCGAGATCGATTGTAATAACGTAATCTGTTTGAAAATTTAAGCGTTAATTCCCTGCCAAATAATTTATCAATTTTGAATTTTGTTTTTAATCCTGGTTGATTGGAGGAATAATCACCTGAGGTGTAATCCTTCTGCAAATAGTTTTGAAATGAAATATAACCACTTAGAATATTTGCCTGATTTTGATTTTTCTTCTTCTGAGGTTTTCCTTGTGATAAATCATTGTCACCATCTTTTACAATTCCAGAGTTGATCATTGAAACAGGTATAACTATGTCTCCAACCATCAGAGATTCCTTCTGGCTTAGAATATTACAAGCAGATGAAGTTGTTGAAATATTTGTTATCAATAAAAGAGCAATTTCCTGTTCTTCCCGAACAACTTTTAGAGTATCTCCTATTTTAAGTGAAGAAGAAGTCCCGGAATTGACATAAACCCCTTCAGATGAAATATAAGTTATACTCAAATTTGAGGAATTACTTTCCCCATGAGCAAAATTTGTAAAACAATAAAGAATTATAAAGATGATAAAAATAACTTTTGATATTTTCATTTATTCACCTATTAATGTCTACCATTTGGGTGACAGTCGTAACAATAATCACTATCATAAACATATCCATTAACTTCCCCCAAATGCTTATTATCCATACTTGACTGATTATGTTCATGGCAGTTAAAACATGTAAATTGAGTTCTATCACCGGGATTATCATGGCAAGTTGAACAGTTATCCCATCTATTGATATGCGTACCGGAGAAGATCGGGAAAAACTCAGCATCATGAGCAGTAAATTGACCCGCCTCTCCGGTTGGATGGCAGAGCAAGCAGTCATCACTGTTATAAGCATAACCGCTCATCCCAGAATGGTGGCCATCAGTTTCAGTTTGGCCATGACAATTGAGACAACTAAAGACGCTCCGATCAGTTGGGCTGGTATGACAGATAGTGCAGTCATCCCATTGGTTATTATGCGTGCCGGAGAAGATCGGGAAGAACTCGGCATCATGAGCAGTAAACTGACCCGCCTCTCCAGTTGGATGGCAAAGCAAGCAGTCATCACTGTTATAAGCATAGCCATTCATTCCTGAATGGTGGCCATCAGTTTCAGTCTGGCCATGGCAATTTAAGCAGCTAAAGACACTTCGATCAGTTGGGCTGGTATGACAGATAGTGCAGTCATCCCATTGATTATTATGTGTGCCGGAGAAGATCGGGAAGAACTCGGCATCATGAGCAGTAAACTGACCCGCCTCTCCAGTTGGATGGCAAAGCAAGCAGTCATCGCTGTTATAAGCATAGCCATTCATTCCTGAATGGTGGCCATCAGTATCGGTTTGATTATGATCATGACAAGTTAGACAACTGAATTCTTTGCGATTAGAGGGGTTTGTATGACATGCTGAACAATCTTCCCACTGGTTATTGTGTTTACCTGAGAAGATCGGGAAATACTGGGCATCATGGTCGCCAAAATCTCCGGCCTCCCCAGTTGGATGACAAAAGTAGCAGGCATCAGAATTATAACTATAGTCAGAAATTACTTGGTGATTGTTATCGGTTTCGGATTGGTTGTGTTCATGGCAATTGAGACAGTTAAAAATCTGATAAGTAGAGGGGTCAGTATGGCAAGTGGTACAATCATTCCATTCGTTTTTATGATTGCCGGAAAATACCGGGAAGAAGAGATCGTGATTATCGAAAAGTGCAGGCCGCCATCGATCCATCTGGTGGCAATCCTGACACTCAGTAGAAAAACCGCTATTGACATGGTTGGGGCTGCTTACTTCGAGGTAGTCTTTCTGATGACAGCCAACACAGCGGGTATTATTTAATGCCAGATCCCCAACAGGTAATCCCTCGTGGCAGCTCTGGCAATCTATCAGGGCATGCCGTCCTGAAATGGGGAAATTTGTATTAAAATGCAATTCCTGGATGTCAAAATTTTCCCATCCATTTGTACTATGACAGTTTTCACAATTGTTGCCCAATTTTGCTTCGTGGACATCGGTATGGCAGGAATAACAATTCGTCTCAACAATTTTAAAATCCTTAAGGCTGTGGCAATCCTTACAGTTTGCCTTCTGGTGCCGGCCATCAAGAGTATAATTGGTTTTGGAATGATCAAATGAAACATCCTTAAAGGAATTTATGTTATGACATACTTCGCAGTCAAACGACAATTTTTCATGCGGCATATCCTGCGTAATTGCTATAATAGGCTGGATAAGAGTACCAATTATAATAAATAAATATAATGTAACTTTTAACATATATTTCCCTTAATTCAATGAATTTACCTTGCCTGTATGGCACGATTTGCAATTAGTATCCAATGGCTTATAAACAACAAATTCTATATCTCCAATTTTATCTCTCTTATGACAGCCATCACAAAGAGCATCTTTGTGTGACCCTTCGAGAGGATATTTTGCATCAACATTGTGATTAAATTTGATATCCTTCCATTTGGAGATTGAGTGGCAATTCTGGCACTCTTTTACAGGTTCATACTTAGCAAACTGCCCCTGATGCGGATCATTGTGGCATTCCTTGCATAACCGTTCAGTCGGTTTAAAATTCCGGTAAGAGTATTCTTCTTTTTCTACAATCTCATGGCATACAAAACAGGGCTGGGCCATATGAGCTCCAATTAAAGGAAACTCTGTTTTATTGTGATCTTCAATAGTAAATTGGGCTGGTAAAAATCCATTTACAGAATGGCATGATTCACAGATACCGTTATCTGCTCTCATAATAAATTGCCTGTTATGAGGATCTTTATGACAATCCAGACATTGGTCATAATCATCTTTTGCGAAACGTACATTTGGTTTATGGCATTTATCGCATTGAAGCTTTGCATGTCTGCCTGCTAACGGGAAATTTGTTTTGGAATGATCAACATTGCGCTTGTCCAGAATTTTCCAGCCTCTGGTTACATGGCAGCGATTGCAGTCCTGCCCAAATTTATTGGAATGGACATCTTTATGGCAGCTGGTGCAGTTATCAGATTTAATCCCGCTGAATTTAATATATGTTGAATCTCTGGCTAAAGCAGGTTCAGAGTCAATTAGAACCGGGTGGCATTTTTGACAAAGTGCTTCGGTATGTTTCCCGGTCAATTTAAAATCTGTCCTATCATGCGAAAAACCAGGGACTGGTTTCCAACTGTTCAGGTTGTGGCATTTAAGGCAGTCATTTCCAAGCTGCTGTCTGTGCTCATCGATATGACAACTAAGACAATTAGTATCCAAGCCAAAATAAGTTTTTATCAAGTTGATATCAGGTTCGATATTTTTAAGATCTCTTTTAATCATAACAGGGTTGTGGCAGTCGCGGCATTGGGTATCATGATGCTTACCAGATAACGTGAAGCTTGTTTTATTATGATCAAAATCTTTTTTCCCATCGGGCCAGTCTATCAATTCATAATCCCTGCCAGCATGCTCGCTATGGCATTCTCCGCAATCCTTACTTTCGATATTTAAAAATATATTGTGCAGTCCAAGCTTAAGCTCTATCCGTTCATTTAATGCTTTATGACAATCAAGACATTTTTCTGTACTTGGTCCTTCGCCTAATTCATGACAACTGGTACAATTAGTTAATCCCTCCAAATGCTCATGCGCTTCGGAAAGATCACCAGGTGATAGCTGTGCCGAGGTCTTTATTGCTGATAGAAAGACAACAATAAACACAGTGTATTTTAGAATACCCATTTGTACCCCATCAATACTGTAATGCTAACGTGAACCAGCATAATAATAATCATGATCCAGGCGAAAGGCTTATGGACAACATGCCATAGGTGAAATATTCCTGTTACAGCATTTAAAAATATTTTACGCCGGTGAAGAAGTGATTTTTTCATTGTAAGATTCATTATTTGATAAATCGCTTTTGGGGGAAATTCCGGGTGGTTAATTTTTATCGATCTTCTGATCTTTCGGAATCTAAACGGGCGTTTTATATCATCAATAATCAGAAATATCAGGGTTGATAAGCCTCTTTTATTGGTATTAAATCTCGGCTGGCTTTTTTTGATAATCTGATTTATAAAGGCTTCCGGGATATCATAACTTTTTAAAAGCATTTTATTAAGGCGATTATATTGATCATCGATGCTGCTTAATGCCAGAACATGCCCCTCTTCATTCCGGGGTATTTGAATAAAAATATATCGGCCGATAATCCCGCTGAACATCACAGCTAACATCGAAAAATAACTTACGGAAACCAGTCCGTTTAGTTTTCCGGCAGTGTGCAGTGTTATCAGGAGAGGTCCGACAATCCCAAAAAAGATGTGAACATTGAGCCAATATCGAATCTTTCCGAATCTCAATCTCAGAGCATTTCGTTTGCGAAGCGAATATAAAAAGAGCAAAAGTATCATCGCCGTACCAACCACGCCAAAACCGTGCCCCCATAAGCCTCCCGGCTTTAATTCGGCATGCTGTTCCGCATGGGGTCTCTCTTTCAGTGAGAGAAGATAGTAGTCCCTGCCATTAATGGCAAAGTAGGTTATTGCGGTGATGCTCACAATATACAGGATAATTATAAAAGTGTTAAAAATACGGCCACTCATTGTTCACCATATTTCATTTCCATTGAAATACCAATGCCATTTAATAGTTTTACAGGAAGCTCTCCCCCTATAAATACAAAGACATAGTCATTGGGGATAATGATATTCTTAACATCTATTCTGATGATTACATTATCCGGCTGGATTGATTCAACCTGAGAATTAAAATATATATCTACCATTCCGGCTTGTGCTAAAGCTTCTATTTTTTCTCTGTTCTTTTCTTTAATCCGGTTGAAAGCATCTTTTCTATACGAAAGAGTAACGGTTGTTCCATCTTGCTCACTCAAGGCTGCCGCAGCTTCGACTGCACTGTCTCCCCCACCCACAACAAGAATATGTCTATTCCTATACTGTTCCGGTTCCAATAAATTATAAGTAACTTTAGATGAATGCTCGCCGATAACCCCAAGTTTTCTGGGCGTACCCCTTCGTCCGATAGTCAAGAGTACTTTTCTAGATTGGTACTTGTTTTTTGATGTTACTATTGTGTAAATATTATCATCCTGCTCGATACTTTCAACTTTTTCTGCAAAGTTAATTTTGATTTCATTTTGCTCGATGACATCATGCAGTAGTGTTAATAACTCTTCTTTTTGTATTTCATATTTGCTGAATTTGCCATACATGGGGATTTGCATTGGCTGGGTCATAACTATCTTCTGCCTCGGAAAAGATAATATAGTCCCCCCGAAAATATCTTCCTGTTCAACGGTGATATAATTCAAACCCTCTTTTTTTGCCTGAAGAGAAGCGGCTATTCCAGCCGGTCCGGCACCAATGATAACCAGATCCAGGCGGCCATTGCGGTTTCCGTTGAGGGATTTTGAAATATATTCTACAGCCTCTTTCCCCTGGGTTATGGCATTGCGAATCAAACCCATCCCACCCAGTTCACCGGCAATATAAACTCCTTTGACATTTGATTCAAAAGTCTCCTTAACATTTGGAATCTCAACTCCTCGTGTTGCTGTCCCGAAAATCAATGAGATTGCATCTGTAGGACAGGCTTTTTGGCAAGCACCATGACCTATACATCTGGTAGGTGATACAATTTGTGCCCGGCCATCAACGATTCCAAGAATATCCCCTTCCGGGCAGGCATCAAGGCAAGCTCCTGTTTGTATACATTGATTGGGGTCAATCCTCGGGTGCAAGGTTACCGGTTCTCCGATACCTGCATTAATATTATCTTCATGTTTCCGGCGGGATTTATTGAGATGATTCTGGTGTTTCTTCCAGTAATGATAAGGAAAAAAGATAATAATTAATGCCGTAAAGATTATAATTATAGTTTCTAACATACTTTTAAGAATAGACTTTCGATCTCATTATCGATACTAAAACATTATACAATTTAGTAATATAATAGATTTTTCGGTACTATTTATCTTAAAATTTAATTAATTATCCTCTTGCGTTAATACATTGCCCTGCTTGTTCTTATAATAATGACGTTTTATCGTCAATAAAATTAATTTTTGATAATTTCAATTCCTTGGAATTTTTTAAAATAAAATCATAAATAAAAAATTGCGAAATTCGTCTAATTGCCCTGCTTTATTATACGATCACCCAAATTCTCCATAAAATTAAACGGCTTAACGTATGTGGCATTTATATTTAGCCCATCCAGAGATGATCAATGCCAGCGCCATCTCCCCCGATTGAGTGCAAGAAGCAATTGGAGAAATAAGATCAATAC
>JBDRQG010000129.1:0-4467 GCA_043826475.1 bacterium | reverse complement strand
TGGTTTACCACTTAAGGTGAATTCTACTAATGGTGCAATATCCTTAGTAGTATTATTATAACTGTCTAATTGTTCAAAATAATTAGAATATTTTTCAGCTATCTCTGGTTCGCTAATCTTTATTGCATGCCCTTGAGGTTTAGACTCAATTCGTAAATTTAGGCATTCATAGGAGCGATTTCTAATTTGTGCTACATCTTTACGCCACTTAACAAGAGAACGATATATACGAGAAGTAACAGGTTCTTTAGGATCACTATCAGTTAGAAGTGCACAAATCTCTCCATTTTGTTGCAGAATATGAGAATTCCCAATGTATGCAGTATGCCAATGATTCATTGTAAGATCACCATTGCTCTGAACAGCAACAATCGTCCATTCATCTCCCATTTTTTCTATAAATTTCTTGATGTGATGATAGATTGTCCAAGTACCAGCCCTTTGGACATAAGGATCAGTAGTATGATTATCAAGTTGATAATTTTTTAATTGATAACGATTTTGAATTCTAGGTACGATATGAGGGTCAGTCATTTTTGGTGAAGTAATACCGTCTCTCTGAATACCAGGTCCATGTTCAAAGCCATCTGTAACTGAGAGGAATAAATCCTCTTTATCAAGATCAACTTGAAGAAAACCAAGATTAAACTGTTCTGTTTTTGCCATATTGGTTATTACCTCCCTTAACTGCCTTGTCGAAAGTATTTTCCCTAATTATATTAAAATAAAACAATTCAAGGATCATAAACAAGCAAAATTTAATTATAATACATATAACATATTTCAATATTTGCCATTATAAGAATTAATTTCACAAACTTTTTAAAGCTGCTCTACATATTGATCTCTATTAATAAATATGTGACACTATCAGAAATTGTCAGGAGGGCAGTCGAGTAGGTCGAACCCCTGCCGAAGGTCCCGAATGTAATGAGGGAGGTTTCGACAATAACTTTATTTACCATACTCCCCTTCAATAGCATTATGGCAGAACCGATAAATGGATAATGGTTTTGCCCTACGTGATTTTAATAATAAAGACTTCCGTTCCTCCCCAATCTTCACGACAATATCCATTATCTTTGAATTTGTGGACACAATTGATATTTAATTCCATATAATTGTCGAAACCTGCCTTCGGTACCCCTTTGGGGCAAGGGTTTTCGACATGGACTGAGTTGGATTTAATCGCTGCGTCAGCATAATGGCAGAACCAATAAATGGACAATGGTTCTGCCCTACGTTACTCGAAAGAGATAATTTTTTATTGTAAGGGCACGGCATGCCGTGCCCCTACGATACACATTTTATATTTGAATTTGTAACAATCAACTTCTATTAACCTGAATCCGGCGGGTTTGGAAAGCGGCTATTATAAAGACGATGGTCAAAATCGATAAGACGATCAGTTTGGTTGGGGTGACGGAGGCTTCTAATGTTCCGAGGACATCGATGGCAGCCAGTTTATCAACCGAACCGATATACCAGAGCATCAAATAAACAACTTCGAACATTTTCTTACTCCGGGTTAAGGTTCCGAACATCAAAGCCAGCGATGGAACAAAAATCACACCGATAATCAAAGCCAGAGCATACATCCCCTCCCCCGTTCCCAGTGCTCTAAGGATCATAGGACTGACTGACCCGATAGCAATCAGCAAGCCAGATAACCAGACAGCTGGAAACTGGCGTGCTACCGGTTCAGGCGAGGAGAACAACAATTGGCTGGTATTAAAGTGAAGCTCACGAGTGCCCATCGATGACCAGATTATCAGAGGCCAGATCATCGCTCCGGGAACAATAAACTGGCGGGCAATCTCAAACGGCGTAAAAACCTGCGCAAAAAATAAGCCCAATGCTATCGCATACCAAAACCAGTGGTACCCTTTTAAGGCAAGACGAAGTTCGGCAACAATCATATTGGTCAAACTAAACCTGAGTACTGGCAGGCTAAGACTCTTATAGGGCAGGTTGGTAAGGGCCGTAGATTGTTCGATTGATTCAGTAACTGCTTTTTTCTTATTTGCTTTGCGAGATAATTTGTGTTTAATCAAGGCCGGATCAAAACGGTCAAAGAATGGAATAGCCAATCCGGTCACAACACCAGCGACTCCAATCCAGAACAGGCGTAACATCAAAGCCGCGTTTGTCCAGACAATTCCATTCCAGTCAAAAATTCTGTATTCATCAACCTGCAAAGTTTTGTCAAGGGCAATAAAACCCATCACCATTCCAACCTTCTCTCCGGGAAAGATCGCCTCAATAGCAGTCCGGACACTATCGCTGAAAATTGAAAAACCGGCCAGATCCATAAAAGGAATTTCAAGCATCCCGAAAACAATAGAAAATTCAGCTACAAAAAGATAAATAATATTTCCGACACTCCCCCGCAGCCATTTGACGGTATCAAAAAAGACTGCGGCGGCGGCAGTAAACATTGTTGCCGGTATTGAAATAAATATAAACGGGGATACAAAACCCCACAGATCGATAAAACCAGATTCATTGCGGTATAACAAGGTGATAAAAGCTACTATGGCCAGCACTGCAGTCATCAACAAGAGGATAAGAAGGTTACTTATAAATTTGGAGATGATATAGGTTATACCGCTTATTTGAGTAGAGGCAATAATTTGACCGACTTCGGTTTTACGATCACGGCTGATTGATCCCTTTACCAGATAAAAGCCAATCAGAATTATCATGACACTGCTGCAAACCGCCATCAGGCTTCCCGCCCAAACTGAATCATAAACAGTACGGCAGTCACCAAACTGAACCGAGTATTTTCCAGTAATAACAAGATATCCAAAAAAGAGAACGCCCAGCATGGTAATCAGAAAGCTGTATCTTCGTGTTCTTTCTCGGATATCAGCGAGACTGAGTTGATATAGAGTTGAAATCTTATTCACCGGATTGTTTACCATTATCTTTTGTCAGGATGTAGAGATAAGCATCTTCAAGAGTGGGGGTTGACGGTTTTGCATGTTCACCCGGCGTATTCTCGCCTACGATTCTGACTTTTACCCCCTCGCCGGAACGGGTCGTGCTTCCGACAATATGAGTCTTTCTCAGATCATTTAACTGCGCACTGGCAATAATTGCCTCCCAGACTTTTCCTTCGACTTTTCGGAGCAGTTCTTCGGGGGAAGCATAAATTAAAAGTCGACCTTTGTTCATGATAGCTATCGATGTGGCAGCCGCTTCGATATCAGAGACAATATGCGAAGAAAGAATAACAATTCTGTCCCCCGACAATTCAGAGAGAAGATTCCGGAATCGGATGCGTTCTTCGGGATCGAGTCCGGCGGTAGGTTCATCTACAATCAACAGTTTAGGATCATTAAGCAGAGCCTGAGCAATTCCAACCCGCTGTTTCATGCCACCGGAAAGGTCGACTAATTTTCGATGGCGGGCATCAACCAGATTTACCAGTTCCAACAGTTGACTGATTCTTGTTCCGGCTGATTTTCCCGTTAGCCCCCGCGCAGCAGAGAGATAGGATAAAAACTCCACCGCGTTAAGATTGGGATAGATTCCAAAATCCTGCGGCAAATAGCCCAGAATCATTCTGATGTTATCAGGATAATTTACTATATTGGTCCCATTCCAGTCTGCCTTGCCTTCGGTAGGCTTGGTAACAGTGGCCAGGACGCGCATTAATGTAGATTTCCCGGCTCCATTAGGCCCAAGAAGCCCAACCACACCATTTTCGGTTTTAAGGTTAAAGTTTTTCAACCCCCAAAAATGCCCTTTATATTCTTTGCCCAAATTATTTATTTCCAGATTCAAACTCGTCTCCTATGATTATAATCATTGATTTAAATAGACAACTAATGATAAACAATTGTTGCAGGATTATAAGCATAAAAAAAGCCAGGAGCGGGGGGCGTCCTGGCTTTTCCAACTGCTCGAAATACGCTGGTGTCATCAAGGAGAGCAGTTTAATACCACCGTTTTAGAGAGATTCGTTACTCGGTGTCATCCGTAGTTGTCCTATTGTATCTCGGAAGCTCGCCAAAATGTCTTACAAAATCATTGAGCAACTTTCCCTGGTGGTCACGTGGGTTTGGGCAGACTTGTATTTGAAACTTTGATATATTTTTTATATTCATAAAATGTTCAGCTCTTTTATGAAGATCTATCTCTTTTTTTAATCCCTCTGAGCTTTCTGCCACGCCGATATATAAAACTTCGTCGGCCTCATCCCAAAAAACATATATCCCTTTCTGAGGTGGAACGATATCCAGCATCATATCAGAAAAAGGCAATTTGAATTTATTCAGCAGCTCCATTAAATCTCCATTGTATGTTACATCTTCATAACTCATACATGCTTAATAACGGAATTTTAATAGATTGTGCCAGATGGCTTTAATGGGTATAAAATGGGTATGGTAAGTATATTATTTGGTGCGTAAATAGGCCGGAAGGTTGATATCTTTGTTTTTCAACTGAAGTTTATCA
>JBDRQG010000128.1:0-8072 GCA_043826475.1 bacterium | reverse complement strand
AAAGACAGAGTAATCCTGTTGTATGTCCAAGTATGTGTTTACAGCGTGTCAATTTTCATTCCATCCATATTCCAAATCAGTTGTCAATCTGATCTCTCTGAAGAGATCCTGAGAAATCAACATAAACCGATTTCCATTCGCTAAAGACATCCAAAGCTGCTGTTGCTGCTTCACGATGCCCATTACCAGTCTCTTTGGTACCCCCGAAAGGCATATGAGTTTCAGCACCGATAGTCGGTGCGTTGACATAGAAGATACCAGTATAAACATCCCTCATGGCCGTATAGGCTTTATTGACATCCTGAGTGAAAATCGATGCTGACAAGCCATAAATAGTATCATTAGCCATTTCAATTGCCTGATCAAGATTATCAAAAACACCAACGCCTACCACCGGTCCAAAAATCTCTTCTCTCCAGATGCGCATCTTTTGAGTTACATCACCAAAAATAGTCGGCCTGACAAAGAAACCTTTGTCATAATCTCCACCGGTGAGTTGTTTACCGCCAGCAAGGAGTGTTCCGCCTTCATTTTTGCCAATTTCAATATAGCTCAATACCGTTTCCAACTGCCCCTTATTAACACATGGCCCCATTTGGACTGTTTCATCCAAGCCATTACCGACTTTTAGAGACTCAGCTCTTTTGGCCAGGGCTTCAACAAATTTTTTATAAATTCCTTTTTGACAGATTATTCGACTGGTTGCTGTACAACGCTGGCCGGTAGTTCCAAAGGCGCCCCACAAAGCCCCGTCAACGGCTAAATCAAGATTGGCATCATCCATCACGATCTGAATATTCTTGCCGCCCATTTCCAGACAACAATGTTTGAATTCAGTCGCGCAGGCTTCGGATATTTTACGTCCGACTTCGGTCGAACCGGTAAAGGAGACAATTTTTACAGCCGGATTCTTCATCATTGGTTCACCCAATGCGGAGCCGGAACCGGTAACAACATTCAGTACTCCCGGAGGCAAGCCTTCTTCAAGACATACCCGTGCAAAATTAACAACCGAGAGAGGGGTTTCTGTGGCTGGTTTAATTACCACTGTATTACCGCAGATTAGTGCCGGCATTGATTTCCAGGATGGAATCGCCATCGGGAAATTCCAGGGAGTAATAAATGAACAAACACCAAGAGGCTGACGAACAGTCATATTAAATTTATTTGGCATTTCCGATGGAGTCGTTACGCCAAACAGGCGGCGTCCCTCACCGGCCATGTAGAAAGTCATATCGATCGCTTCCTGGGTATCACCGCGAGTTTCAGCGATAATTTTTCCCATTTCACGGGTCATCTGTTGTGAAAGTTCTTCTTTATCTTTTGCTAATCGGGCAGCAATGCGATAAATAATTTCACCCCGTTTTGGTGCAGGAACCAAACGCCATTTCTTGTAGGCTGCTGAGGCAGCATCAATGGCATCCTTGACATCTGCAGCATTTGATTTTTGAAAGATACCTACGACATCAGTGTTATCGGCAGGATTTATATTTTCATATGTCTTGCCTGATTTGGATGCAACCCATTGACCGTTTATTAAATTTTTGTAAACTTCTGGACTACTCATAACTTACTCCGTTAAGATTATCATTGACAATAACTTGTCATTTTAATTCAATCGGCTTGTGAATCAATTCACAGGTCAATCATGCAAGCACTTAATATATTTTGATTTTATATAAAGTCAACCCGTTTTCTGGTATATTTGGACTTAATTTGCTGTTGTGACACAACGAATTACCTTACTTTTTAAACGGTTATTATTATTACAATTATTATATAACTATATTAGACATGTTTTGTCCATAAAAACACAGATTTTTTAGTTTTTCTTGGACAATCAGAACTTTTATGCGTTATTGTTATTAGAAGTCAGAAAAGGAGTCATAAATGTATGTTTTGCTGATCGCAGCCTGGCTTATGTCGCCTATATTTCCATTAAATCCAACTCACCAGGATACTCTTAATCATGTAAACATTCATTTAACTGCCGGAATCAGCGGACCTACTCGTCTTAGCACACCTGGTCCGGAATTCACAGCTAAATATGAACTTATGTTTCATCACCCTTTTGTGCTTCGAACAGCCTTTGACTACCGTTATGGGAAAATGAAATCGGTTCTTTACCCCGAAGGTAAATTTCATGGTACTACTATCTCAGCCGAGATCTTTTATTACAAAGGTACTTATAAAAGTACCGGTTATGTCGGAATGGGGATGGTATACGTAAATAATTTTATAAGACTCCCTCAAAAATTATCTGAATCACTGTATGAAACTGATCATATTGTAGATATTTATATGCTCAGTAAACTTGGTTATCGTATTACATTGGGTTTAAGGTTCCACAAGAATTATTCTTTAGAACTTGCCATTACTGAAGTATCCCCAACTCTTGTTACAAAAACACAATTATCAGAAAATAAATATTCCAATAAATATGAAAATATCAGACTCAACAATGTAAGATTTACTTTGGGATACCTGATCCCCCTTAGATGGTAGCGCAGATTTTATCTATTATATTTTTCTAAGAATTCCTGTCGAAACTGATCAAATCTATGCTCTTCAACTGCTGTACGAATATTTTTCATCAAATTTTGAAAGAAGTATGTGGAGTGATATGATGCCAGCACCATCCCGGTAATTTCAGATTGATTATAAAGATGACGTATATATGCCCGGCTGTAGCGTTGGCAAACTTTGCAGTTGCAGTTTGGATCCAAAGGACGTTCATCATTGGCGAATTCGGCATTGCGATAGGTCATTTGCCCTTCGGAAGTAAACACATTTCCAGTGCGGGCATTGCGTGTCGGTAATACACAATCGAACATGTCAATTCCATAAGAGACCGCCATCAAAATATCCTCAGGATAACCAACGCCCATCAAATATCTCGGTTTATCTTCAGGAAGGAATTGAATCGTATGAGCAAGAATTTTTTCCATTTCTTCTTTGCTCTCCCCGACTGATAAACCGCCAATGGCATAACCGGGCAAATCAACTGATGTTATCTGTTCGGCAGATTGTTTTCTTAAATCCTTATAAGTCGAACCCTGCACAATCCCAAACAGCAACGAAGTTGCTTCTATTTTTTCTTTTTTAATTAATTCATCGTGCTTAGAGACACACCTCTGCAACCAGTCATAGGTTCTCTTCACGCCAAGTTCAGCCAGAGATAGATCGGCAGGATAAGGAACGCATTGATCGAAAGCCATGATAATATCAGCTCCGATGTCATGTTCAATTTCCATAACTTTTTCAGGGGTGAACATGTGCTTTGATCCGTCATGATGGGAACGGAATTCAACTCCGTCATCGGTTATTTTGGATATATCCTGCAGGGAAAAAACCTGAAATCCTCCGCTGTCGGTTAAGGTGGGCTTATTCCAACTGTTGAATTTAGCTAACCCGCCTTGAGTTTTTATAATCTCTGCTCCGGGACGAAGGTATAGATGGTAAGTATTGCCAAGAATTATTTCCGCTCCACATTCTTCGAGATCTCCCGATGTCAAAGCTTTGACGGCTCCGGCTGTCCCTACTGGCATAAAGGCAGGCGTTTGAAAAGTTCCATGTGAAGTGGTTACTTCACCTCTTCGAGCAGCATTATCATTACATTTATTTTTATATATCTTTTCTGCCATTATTAATTAAAGAGTATATCCAGTGCCTGTTGTAGTTGTGAGGCGCTGATTATTTTTATTTTATCAGATACAAAACGATCAGAGTTTGATTCGGGAGCAATGACTGTTTTAAAACCCATATTTTTTGCCTCTTTAATTCGCTGCTCAATCATTGTCACGCCGCGCACCTCACCCGACAAACCGACTTCGCCGATAAGAATGGAATCGTTGGCAATAGGTTTATTTAGAAGTGATGAAACAATCGCCGCCATCACCGGAAGGTCAATCACCGGTTCGGTCAGTTTCAATCCCCCGGCCACTGAGACAAAAACATCATTGTTCCCCATAGGATAACCGCATTTCTTTTCAAGAATGGCTAATAATAACGCTAATCGCTTATTATCTATTCCTCCCGCCACTCTCTGCGGTGTACCATAATTTGTTGGAGTTACGAGTGCCTGTATCTCAACTAAAATAGGTCTTTGGCCTTCGCAAATGGCAGTTACAACCGATCCGGTTCTGGCATTGTTGTCCCTATCAGTTAAGAATAATGATGAAGGATTAGTGACTTCAACAAGCCCTTCAGTCATCATTTCAAAAAGGCCTATTTCTGAAACTGAGCCAAAACGATTTTTTGTAGCTCTCAGAATTCGATATAGATGCGAATTATCCCCCTCAAAATAAATAACCGTATCAACCATATGCTCCAGAAGTTTGGGACCAGCAACATTGCCGTCTTTGGTAACATGGCCGACCATAAAGAGGGCATAACTTTTTGATCGAGCCTGAAGAATCAATTGATAGGCAGACTCTCTGATCTGAGCCACCGTTCCGGGAGGTGAATCCAGAGACGATGATGATGTCGTCTGAATCGAATCAATCAGAACAATCTGATAATTACCATTACTAATAATATTTACAATATCTTCAAGAACAGTGGCATTGATAACCGTAATATTCTCACCATTGATATTAAGTCTTTGAGCTCGCTGTTTGAGCTGTGCCGGGGATTCTTCACCGGAGACATAAGCTACATTCATCCCCTGTATCGAATAGGCTTCAGCTGCCTGAAGTAAGAGAGTTGACTTACCAATTCCCGGTTCTCCCCCGATTAAAATCGCCGATCCCGGCAGAAGCTGACCACCCAAAACCCGATCAAATTCTTTTATATGACTATGATACCCCTTAAGATTTTCAGTACTGATATCCGGAAGCAGGCACTGCCGGACAGTATCATCTAAATCAAGGACGATTTTTTTTGTGTTAACAACCCTCTCTTCTACTAGGCTGTTCCACTCATTGCATTCTTTACATTGCCCCTGCCACCTTGGATGTTCCGCTCCGCATTGGGAGCAGTAAAAAGCAGTTTTTGTTTTTTTCTTCTGGATCATCAACGTACCTGAATCGGGCCGGAAGCATTACCGTTTATAAACTGCTGAATAATGGGATTATCAGTCTTACGCACTTCATCAGGAGTTCCATCAAACTGGACTTTTCCCTGATATAGCATCACAATCCGGCTAGCAATTTTAAAGGCAGATTTCATGTCATGGGTTACGGACACAGAAGTAACTTTCAATATCTTATTCAGTTCAACAATAAGATCATTAATCATGTCGGCTGTGATAGGATCAAGACCGGTGGTCGGTTCATCATAGAGAAGAACTTCCGGTTCATCAGCTATTGCCCTTGCCAAACCAGCCCTTTTTCGCATACCTCCCGATAACTCCGAGGGATATTTGTCGACAGCATAAGATAATCCAACCATCTCAATCTTCTCGGCGACAATTTTATCAATCTCATCTTTTGAAAAATGACGCTGTTCTTTTAGACCCAAACCTACATTTTCAGCCACAGTCAATGAATCAAACAAGGCGGCTGATTGGAATAACATTCCGGTTCTCTGACGGACAGAGATAAGCTGACTAAAATTCAATTCTGACAAATCTTCACCGTCAAAATAAACTTTTCCGCTATCCGGCTCTAGCAATCGAATTATATGTTTTAGAAGAACAGACTTGCCGCATCCTGACTGGCCAATAATTGTTATCGATTCCCCTTTATTAATTTCCAGATTTACGCCATCGAGAACCATTTGATTTTCAAATGATTTATGCAGATCAGTAATTTTAATTATGGGCGTATTCATTGTTATATCCTGAATAATATAAGAGCAAAAATAAAATTAAAAATCAAAATAGAAACTGACGAAATAACCACGGAGGTAGTTGTCGCTTTCCCAACCCCCTGTGCTCCCCCTTGTGTGTTGAATCCCTCGTAACAGCCAACCAGCCCAATTATAAAGCCGAATACCCCTGCTTTAATCAAACCGTTTATCAGGTCACCCATTTTAAATGAGTTTCTGAAACCGGAAAGAAAAGTTTCAGCAGAGACATCTACACCTATGACACTGACAACGAGTCCACCGACAATAGCAACAAAATTGGCAAAAATAACTAAGAAGGGAACCATAAATAAACAAGCTAGAATGCGGGGCATAACAAGATATCTTATAGGACTAATCCCCATAGATTCCAGAGCATCGATCTGTTCCGTAACTTTCATTGTGCCCAATTCGGCAGTCACCCCAGCCCCGACTCTTCCGGCAAAAACAATTGCTGAAAGAACCGGAGCAAGTTCAATAACTACTGCCTTCCCAACGGCATGTCCCAGATAATGTAAAGGAGCGCCGATAAATTTAAACTGATAGGCTGCCTGCCAGGCGGATACCGCTCCGACAAATATGGAAATGATGACAATCAATGGAAGAGACTGCACGCCGAGTTTATAAATCTGCTCGACCGTTAAACCAAAGGTCTGGAAGAATTTTGGTAATGATCCGATAAAACGGGTAAACATTATTGCCATGCCCCCTAATTTGACAACAAAATTAACCCCTTTACGACCTAACCCTACCAGTGCAGATGCCATTTCACTCCCTTAAAATGGTGATTGTCCATCTCCATAATCAACCGGGTCCACATCCGAGGGAACCTCGCGATAACCCGGAGCCAGATTTTCAAAACAAGCATATTCCTTTATAAAGGCCAAATTCACAACCCCTGTTGGACCGTTTCTCTGTTTTGCAATAATAATTTCCGCTTTTCCCTGGACTTCCTGATATTTGGGATCTGTTTTCTCTAAATAAGAAAGATAATGTTCCGGCCTATAAATGAACATTACAACATCAGCATCCTGTTCAATTGCTCCCGATTCTCTCAAATCAGAAAGTTGCGGCCTTTTTTCACCACCGCGTTGCTCAACCTGACGTGACAACTGTGAACAGGCGATAACCGGAATTTCCAGTTCTTTTGCCAATGATTTAAGATTACGTGAGATACTGGCCATTTCCTGCTGACGGTTTTCAAACCTTCCTGACCCCTCAGCCATCTGAAGATAGTCGACTATGATAAGTTCGAGATTAACATCTTTCTGGGATTTTAGTCTCCGAGCCTTGGCGCGAATTTCCAGAGATGTAGAAGATGGTGAGTCATCAATAAAAATAGGGGCTTCGGCAAGCTGTCCTCCATGAACAGTAAGCCTACTCCATTCTTCATCACGAAGTTTTCCAGCTCTCAATCTCTGTTGCGATACTTTGGCTTTTGAACATAACGCCCTTAGAGCCAATTGCTCTTTGGACATTTCCAGAGAAAATATTCCAACCCCTTTTCCCTGTTCGGTAGCGACATACTCAGCGATATTCATTGCCAGGGCTGATTTACCCATCGATGGCCGCCCAGCGATAATCACCAAATCCCCTTTATGCATACCATTAGTCATTATGTCCAGACCAGTAAATCCGGTTTTAATACCAACCATATCACTGTCAGGCGATTGCAGATTTTCTATTTCATCAAAAGTCGAGGGCATCAATTCTTTAATTGAAATAAACCCTTTTTTAAGTCGTTGTTCCGAAATATCAAAAATGTTCTTTTCAGCGGAATCGAGAAGTTCATCGACTGAGCCTTCGAGTTCATAGGCGCTTCTATTAATTTCGTTGGTAGTCTGAATCAATCGGCGCAACAGATATTTTTCCAAAATTATATCAGCATGATGCTTGACATTACCGGTTGAAACCACATACTCAGCCAGATCTACAAGATAAACTCTCCCGCCGATTTCCTCAAGGATTCCCTGGCCAGAGAGTAAATTGGAAAGGGTGGTTATATCACATGGCTCATGACGCTCATAAAGAGAAAGCATCCCCTTGAAGATCATCCTGTGTTTGGGAGTATAAAAGACAGCCTCATTTTCGAAAATTTCTATAACAGCATGAATAGCTTGTTCATCTTTAAGAATTGAGCCGAGTACCGCTTTTTCCGCATCAAGATTATGCGGGGGTTGTAAATCCTGCCGCTTGTTCTGCTGTTGTTGTTGAGTATTGTATGCCATTTTTTATTTCATTTTTTCCAGTTCAGCCATTATCAACTGCATATCTTCCCAGGTATC
>JBDRQG010000127.1:0-3459 GCA_043826475.1 bacterium | reverse complement strand
ACAAAGCCCCTATACAAAAAAAGTTGAAGCTGGTTATACGTGGATTAACTTAAGGGTTGATGCAGAGGATTCTATCAACTTAAATATTACTAATCCGTATATTATGAATCGAGGAGGAAAAATTAAGCCAGATAGACTAGGTATTAGTCAGAAAGTTATTGGAGATAAAAAGTTTAAAACCGTATATAGTTTTAATAAAAAAGAAGAAATTGAGAAATCATTTAATATCTATACCTTTCCTGAAGGATCAATAATAATTGGTATTAGATTCTCACCTTATTATGAAGGAATGGGGATGTTTGAGTTTCCAATACAATTAAATTTAGGTGAATTATACTTCTTAGAAGATACAATCTCTTTGAATAATATACCTTTCAATGCAACTCGACATCTTCCCGATTCAGTTGCGTATTCCAATGAGGAACTTTAGCGATAACCCTAACAATTTATCCCGCAACGAATACGATCCTATCGAAAATAAATTCGACCTTTCTTAATATCTCTTATGGGCACACCGCCGGTCCCATTCCACCCTTGAACAAATAATTTACCAATAAAACCAGATCATCGACCAGGATAGATCCATTGCCATTGGCATCACCTTCTTCAAAGCAGCTTGGCATCATTCCCCCTTTAAAGATATAATTTACCAGTATAACAAGATCATTGACAAGTATTGATCCGTCCAAATTTGCATCCCCCCGAATACCCACACAACACACACCGGACAAACCATGAGGACCAGCGCCACTGGGTGTGTATCCATGACAGACCGCACAATTGTTCAGCGTTCCAGCATACCCCTGAAGACTAATATTCTGTACATTATCCCTATCATTCCCGCTGGGGAGTATGGCATGAGGAGACCCGTGGCAGGTACTACAGTAAAGACCACCATGCCCGCGCGACTGCCTGAATAGCTTTCCGGGTTCTTCGGCGTACATTGAACCATGACACTGGACAGCTCCGCAAGAGGGTTCTTGCAACCAGGGTTCACGGCCATTGCTGATGCTTTCTCCAACATTAGTAACACTTCCATGGCAATCCTGACAGATCATATTATGTTCAGTCGCCATTACTCCTCGGAAACAATCGGTATTTGGTCCCGGGTGGCATTTGTAGCAATCATTCGTTTTGTCACCATGTTTTTTATGGATAGCTTCCGACAGAGAAGGAAGACCCGGCTGACCTGGAGTTCCTAACGCATTCGATGAATGGCACGAAGCACACAATATGGGCGTATTGTTAGGGTCAAATCCTCCGGCATCATCGTGTTCATTTAAGATATTCTGTTCACTACTATGACAGCCGGAACTGACGCAATTGATTTCATTTGAGACCGGGATCACCGGTTGAGTGCTGGCCAATAATTGACCGGTTGAATTATATAATTTGAGCAAACCCAGTTGGTATGGGTCTTCATTAACAAGATCAGCATCAGTGTATGGGGTTATAGGGACACCATCGATCAGGAAAAAATCTTCAAAGGCTTCCATGTCTCCAGTTAAACCAGCGCCTGTTAAACCGATATTAGGAGGCAAATTGACGCCAAACAACAAATCTTCATAATCCCAGAAATTAGTTTTCCCGATCGAATAAGTATTTCCCGGGATTTCATAAGTAATATTAAAATCCGTCGTAACTATCAAAGGCAGATTCAAGGAATCTCCTACCCGAATAGCATGTGCCCTGATGTTGTTATAAGGGGGTAATACTACAAGATTGGAAAAATCCTGATTACTGCAATGCATCCCCAGATCATTCCATCCAATGACGATGTACTCCTGAGCACTAAGAGTCGATGCAATTAATAAAGAAAAGATGAATGCCCTGATTTTTTTCATAAGAATCCTTTCTCTCCTCCAATATTTTTTATAAGCAAAATTAACTAAATATGCCCATTTTGTCAATGATTAAATTGTATGATATTATCTTTGGGTAATTTGAACTTATATTTTTATTTTAATCTTTATTTACATTTAGAATCAGTACATAATGAAATAATAAAGTGAGTTCCATACTGGCATACCTGCCATTTTGCACAGGAGGTGTGGCGAAGGTGAGATTATTAAAAAAGATATCGAAGAAAAAAATCGGTCTTGAACCAGGATCGGTTATTTTTGTCGGAGAGAAAAAGCTTGAAAAAGCGAGGATCAGGGTTATCGATTACGACAAAGATACGCTAAAAGAACTTGAAATTACCTCAATAGAAGATTGCTTTTCGTTTAGAGATACGCCAACCATCTCCTGGATCAATATCGATGGTCTTCATAATGAACAATTATTGGAAAAAATAGGAGAGCATTACGGCTTGCATCCGCTTTCCATGGAAGATATCGCCAACACTGGCCAGAGACCCAAATTGGAAATTACCGATAATTACGTTTTGATTATCTTGAAAATGCTCTATATGGATATTTCCAATAAAGAAATTCTTTCTGAACAATTCAGTTTTATTTTCGGGAAAAATTTTGTTATCTCCTTTCAGGAAAAAGTAGGTGATGTTTTTGAATCAGTTCGTGAGAGATTAAGGAAAACTGTCCCCAGAACGAGATTAATGAATGCTGATTATCTCGCCTATGCTCTCATCGACGCTGTGGTTGACCATTATTATGTTGTCCTTGAAGAAATGAGCAATAATATAGAATCTCTTGAAGATCTCCTTGTCCAGCATCCTCAAACTGATGATCTCCAGACCATCCATGAACTAAAAAGACAACTGGTCTATATGCGCAAAGTCACCTGGCCGCTCAGGGAAGTAATCGGCGGATTGGAGCGGGATGAAACAAAATTAATCAAAAAAGAGACCAAAATTTATATCCGCGATCTCTATGAACATACTATCCAGGTTATAGACACAGTGGAAACATTCCGCGACATGGTTTCGGGCCTGCTTGATATCTACCTTTCCAGCATCAGTAATAAAATGAACGAAGTAATGAAAGTTCTGACAATAATTGCCACGATCTTTATTCCACTTGGCTTTCTGGCTGGTGTTTATGGTATGAATTTTGATACTTCAGTAAGCGTTTTAAATATGCCGGAACTGAGCAGCCCTTACGGCTACATCATGTTTTGGTCAATTGCTTTAATAATTGGGGGAGGCCTTTTCACTTTTTTCAAAAAGAAGAAATGGTTATAGTCAGTTTTGCAGGTTGAAATCCTGTGGTTTCAAAATCCTTTGGTCCCCCCCGCATAATAGAAAAGCTCCCCCAGCTGGACGACTTTCGCAACTGGTTGAGCCACCCACAAACAGATGTAGTTGATGATGTTAGATGAAAACTCATTTTCTGAAGGGATTGTCACTTCAAATAGGGTGTCTGTCTCTAACTTTAAGGGATTATATTAATTAAAAATACCTGAGCAATTCCCACTCATATATCATATGATGTCAAGCCAAAATAGAAATGTCCTGTTTTTAACAAAATAGAAATGTCCGGTTTTTTGTTAATGTTTTCC
>JBDRQG010000126.1:0-8654 GCA_043826475.1 bacterium | reverse complement strand
AGGCGGTCTATTTTTGCGATAAAATTAAAATTTGTTCCGGGGAGATCAAAGTGGAGAGTAATTTCGGTTCCGTATTGGGTTCCCTGATCGAAGGGTTTATATTTTTCATAATGACGGGTGAGCATCTCACACCCCTGTTCGATATAGTCATCGATACCGAGATATTCAGAAACAACTTTCAGATTATCCCGGTCTACTTTTTCTATCTCTTCCATAAAAAGCTTCAGGGCTTCATCGAGATGCATCAGTTTTTTATTAGCCGCATGGTTATAAAGCTGCTGCAGCACTCGGTGGATAGAATTCCCGAGGTAGGCTTCGATACTGACACTGACAGGTAATTTTACTTTCTCAATCTTGCTGAACTTAAATTGACGGGGGCAGTTGCGAAAACTTGCCAGTGAACTATAGCTGTAGGACATTGACATCTATTTTATTCCTGTTGCTGCTTATTACGGCTGTACCGGTAAACTTCTCCAATATGCCTGCCAAAAACCCCATGCCAAGACCAAAATGTATCGTGGGAAATATAAGGAGTCCATACAAAAGGCAACCAAGGTGCTTCTTGCTGACGGAGAGATATGCAGATGAAAAAATAACTAATAAAAGATATAGCCCGAGTACATTTTTAAATAATTCGAAAAAGGGGGTAGAAATAAACGAGAGTAAAAAAAGGAGTGCAAAAAATAAAACCCCGGCTCCGGCCAACCATAATATGGGTGAGGATAAACTATGTTTCTGTGCAAAACGGAACCGCCCCAGACCATAACGAAACATCTGCCGCCATAATCCCTTTAGGGTTGAACGGGGATAATAAAAAATCGTCAGTTTTGGAGACAAAAATGATTTTAAACCTGATTTCCAAACCCGGTAATTAAAATCGACATCCTCGCAGGCATCGAACTTTTCATCAAAATAACCAACCTTTTCAAATGTATCCCTCGTCCACATCCCCCCCGAAGATGTCGGATCAACCTCCCCTTCAAAATCAGAATAAATCTCCGAACCCGGCTTGTGGCCTAAAAAAGATCCGCGGCACAATCCAACCGCTAATTCAAATTCATTCAGATCAGGTGGTTGTAATGGCTGGGGACGGCAGAGACAGTCAGCCTCAGTTGTTTTAAAAGTCTCTATAATGTCTCTGAAGAGTTTTTTTGATGGCAGATAAACATGCCCATCGATCACAACGGTATAAGGAGCGGTGCTGTTTTTTACACCGGCGTTTCTACCTGATGAGGGCTTTTTGACCGGATTTTCCAAAAGCTTAAGGGAACCAAATCTATTTTTATATGACTCAACAATTTCACGCGTGCCATCGGTTGAACCCCCATCGGCAACCACTACCTCGATTTTATCCATCGGATAATCCTGCTGATAAAGCTGATCCAGGGTCTGACCGATATATTTGGCTTCGTTGAAAACCGGCATAATTACTGCTAAATCAAATTTGGATATGTTGTCTGACACTCGAATATCCTTGATATTTTTATTAATAGATTTCTACAATATTTTTCTAATTCATGATTATTATAGACGTCTGGTTTTCAGGAATCAACTATAACACTTAATTAAGAATCTTAAAAAATGATAAATTTAAAGAAATGCTGTTTTAAGCAGACATTTTACTATTGGCCGAGATCATCCCGGCTGATGATAATGCGGCCGCTAATTGCGGATTTTCAACAAGTTTGATAATCAAATCGGCTATCTGGCTGTAGTTAGTCGATTCTACCAGTAGGCCATTGACGCCGTTTTGGATATATTCCGGTATCTCACCCGATTTGGTTGAAATGACAGCTAAACCGCAATGAAGGGCTTCAAGAAGTGATAATGGCAGGCCATCTATAGTTGATGTATTCAGATAAATATCTGACTCGGAAAATTGCTCCGCCAGCTTTTCCGGTGGAAGATAACCGGTAAATGTTACACCATGAATGTTTTCAGATTTTACCATCCATTCCAACCACTCCCGCTGGGGGCCGTCTCCCAAGATATATAATTCGGCTCTCGGATATTTTTGTTTTACAATGTTGTAGGCCTTGATGCCGATCGAAATATTATTCCCCCGTTCCAGACGACGCGCCATTATAATTCTTGGCTGAACTGATGAAATCTGTTTTTTCTTAAATAACTTTTCATCAACTTTAAGAGGAACTACTTCTGTCTTGAGGCCGTATTTATTAAAAACATTAGCGGTGAATTTTGATGAAACCTCAATTGAACTAAAGAGTTTTAAAAATGTTAACATTAGACGGCCGATATCTTCCAATTCCGACTCCGCTTTATTGCTTTGATAATCTAAGACCAATTTTTTCCCAAAAAACCGCCCAATCAGTAGGGCTGGTATAATCTCGCTATAAAATGATGTCCCCGATTGATATGTAATTTTGACAGCTTTATAATCCGGCACCCGTCTGATCAGGGATTTTAGCTCAGAAATAAAACTAAACAAGCCTGCCTGTTTCATCTGAAAATCTCTGAGATTTATAGCCAGTTCTTTATCAATCAACGACATATCAGTTCTCTTTGGTTTAAATCCTCATAACTATCCACTAAACGGTTCATCTCTTTTACAATTGGGGAGATGATAGGTTCAAAGGAAAAATTACTGCTTATCAAAAAGTTCAGAAAAAATGCAACATTATTATATCTTCTCTGGTCGAAACAATTGTATGTTATATCCGTAACCCAATATTAATGATATAAATTAGGTTTATAATCGCGGAGAAAGGATCTATGTTGAAAAAGGCTTTAATTGCTATCTTTATTATTATAGTTGTGGGTGGAGTTTTATTTTTTGCAATCGATGGCTCCGCTAAAAAAGATGAGGGAAATCAAACTTTCCCGGTTGAAAAAGGGGCCATAATCGATAAGGCTTTAGCGGTCGGACGAATTGAACCTAAAATTGAGATTTCAATAAAATCCAAAATTTCGGGCATAGTTAAGAAAAAATATGTTGAAATCGGCGATAAAGTTCAAGCTGGCGACCCTTTGTTTGATATTGCTCCCGATCCGACTCCGCTGGAATTTACCGAAGCCAAACGACAGGTTGAAATTTACCAGGTCTCTTTTGATAACGCCAAACGGGAATTCGACCGGACCCTCTCATTAAAAGACAAGCAGCTAATCTCAAACCAGGAGCATGACAAAGCCAAAGCCCTTTATGATGAAGCTGAACTCCGGCTCAAATTAGCCAAAGAAAAACTCTCCCTTATCCAATCCGGTAGTACCAATAGTGCCGATCGCAATATTGAAAATGTTATCAAATCCTCTATCTCAGGAACAGTTCTTTCGATCCTTGTCGAAGAGGGAGATCCGGTTGTACCCCTTACGTCATATCAGGCGGGAACCGATCTGATGACCCTGGCAGAGATGGACAACTTGGTTTTTAAGGGGAATGTTGATGAAATCGATGTCGGTAAGATTTATGAAGGCATGGAAGCTGAAATTGAAATCGGCGCCATCCCCAACAAAAAAGTTAATGGTATTGTAAAAAAGATTTCGCCCAAAGCCCATAAAGAAGAAGGCTCCACTCTATTTGAAGTGGAAATTATTATTAAAGACCTCAGTGAAAGCATCCTCCGAGCTGGTTACAGCGCCAATGCTGATATTCTTATCACAAAAAAGGAAGATATTCTTCTAATTCCCGAACGATTGGTTAAAATTGAAGACTCCGTTTCAACTGTTGAAGTACAGGACACCCTTGGTGTGATTACAACACGGGAAATCTCAACCGGACTTTCTGATGGAATTAAAATTGAGATTGTTGAAGGACTCGATGAAGGCGAACTGATAGTTGAACGTCCACCACGAGAAATTTCAGCGGATTAATAAAATATAATGGTACCTTTACAAGTCATAAAGACATTCGTAAAAGATTTGCGCCACCAGAAATTGCGGAGCTTGCTGACTATGTTCGGCATATTCTGGGGTACCTGCTCTATTGTCTTGTTGTACGCTTTTGGTACGGGAATCAAAGAAGCCCAAATCAAGTCCCAGCATGGAATGGGAGAAAACATTGCCATAGTTTGGCCGGGTATTACCGCACAGGAATATAAAGGGCTGCCAAAAGGACGCCATGTTCGCCCAACTGTCGAGGATGTCGAGTTAATCAAGAGTAAAGCAAAAAATCTCAATTATATCTCCCCTGAATATTCCCGCTGGAGTGTACCCATGAAATACGGACGGAATGAGACCCTCCGCAATATAGTCGGAGTCTGGCCGGAATTTGGAATTATGCGCAATCTGATTCCCGATTTTGGCTCCCGCTTTATAAATAATCTTGATTTGGATAAAAAGAGAAGAGTCGTTTTCATTTGTGATCTGTTAAAAGAAGATCTCTTTGGTGAGAAGGAGGCTGTTGGTGAAATTATCCTGATAAACAACGTCCCCTTCACGGTTGTAGGAATAATGAAAGAGAAAAAACAGGATAGTTCTTACAATGGCCGCGACTCACACAAAGCTTTCATTCCCGCCTCAACTTTTAAAACGATGTACTCAAATCGGTATATAAATGATTTTGTCATGCAATGCCCCCCAACAATTTCAATGGAAGAGACCAAAAAAGAGGTTTATCAGATTCTTGGAGCAAAGTACCGATTTGATCCTGATGATAAAGAGGCTCTTTCAATATGGGATACAACTGAGGGGTTTGCTTTTTTAAAAAATTTCTTTAATGCCTTTAGCGCTTTTCTGGTTGGGATAGGTATCGCCACCCTGATCACTGGTGGGATCGGTGTTTCCAATATTATGAATGTCGTCCTTGAAGAACGCACTAAAGAGATTGGGATCAAAATGGCTCTCGGTGCCAGAAAGAGCGCCATCCTGATGCAATTTATTGTCGAGACTTTTCTTATTACCGGATTAGGCGGCATTCTCGGTTATTTCTTTGCCTGGGGAATTGTAGCTCTTGTGCCATCGATGGGATTGGAAGAATATATAGGCACGCCCAGAATTGATATAGTTGCCGGAATGCTGGCAGTTTTACTGTTAGGAATTGTCGGCTTTTTTGCCGGAATATTCCCGGCGCGAAGAGCTGCAAATCTGCAACCGGTTCAAGCCCTTAAACTATTTTAGATTATGATTAATTTCGCTACAGTATATAATGTCTTTGTAAGAGACTTTCGCAAACAGAAAAAGAGAATCACTCTTACACTTATTGCCCTCGGATGGGGAACTATTTCTATCATGCTCTTACTTGGTTTTGGCGAAGGCTTGCACAATCAATTAAGCATCAATAGAAAAGGAATGGGTGACGGCATCTCTATCCTCTGGGGCGGACAAACTACTATCCCCTTTAAAGGAATGGGAAAAGGACGCAGAATAAATCTTCTCAAAGAAGACCCCGTCTATCTAAAAAACCGCATTACTGAACTGCAGTATATCTCAGGTGAATATCATCGCTGGGGTGTTGCCATAAAATATGCTGATAAGATTCTAAGCGAACATGTCAATGGCATAACACCCGAATTTGAATTCATGCGCAACCATATCCCCGAAATGGGGGGGCGCATGATTAACCAAAAAGATATCGATTTGAAACGGAGAGTTGCCTTCCTGGGTGATGACTTAAAGGAACGCTTGTTTGGTGATGAAGATGCAATCGAAAAAATTATTCTTGTCAATGGCATGCCCTTTACGGTTGTGGGAGTAATGACCAAAAAAATGCAGATGAATTCTTATTCCGGAGATGATGCCAGTAAACTATCTATTCCGACTACAACCTTCCATGCCATTTTCGGTGATCCATATCTTGATAATATCGTCTATCAACCCTATGATGTAAATAGAATGAAAGCGGTTGAAAAACAAGTTTACGAAGCAATGGGTGCCAAGTATAAATTTGATCCTACGGACGAACGAGCTCTTGGGATTTGGGATGTGGCCGAAGGCGCACGTGAAATGAACAAAATGTTAACAGGAATAAAAATATTCCTCGGTTTCATTGGCGGATTAACTCTTTTGATAGCCGGAGTTGGTGTAGCCAATATCATGTATGTCTCGATCAAGGAACGTACCCGTGAAATAGGGATCAAGATGGCAGTTGGGGCTCGTAGATCGTATATTCTCGCCCAGTTCCTCATTGAGGCTTTATTGATAACTTTTATTGGTGGGTTTGGGGGAATGTCGATCAGTTATGTCCTGACCGAAGGATTCAAAAGAATTCCTATCGAATCGGATGTTTTGGATTTTATGGGACGCCCGACTATTTCATGGGAAATTGGATTGATCGTAATAACTATTCTGGGAATTATGGGAATTATAAGCGGTCTTTTCCCGGCCATAAAAGCTTCATCGGTTAACCCGGTGGATTCGCTACGATATGAATAGTGCTCAGGCACTTTTTATGAATAATGATTTGGAGATTGTAAATGATTGATCTTAAAAATGTGACAAAAAAATATACAACCGGAACGGTCGAATTTACCGCTCTAAAAAACATAGATCTTTCAATTAAAAAAGGGGAGTTCATTGCCGTAGTTGGTCCATCCGGATCGGGTAAATCTACCCTTATGAATCTACTTGGATGTCTCGATGTCCCATCGGATGGCGAATATACCCTAGAAAATCGTTCAGTAAATAAACTTACCTCCAATGAACTGGCCGATATTCGCAATACCAAAATTGGATTTGTTTTTCAGGCTTTTAACCTTCTCCCCTATGCTACTGCCTATGAAAATGTCGAAGTCCCCCTCTTGTTTGCAAAAGTTTCCACCAAAAAACGAAAACAGCGTATTGTGGAATTATTATCAAGAGTTGGTTTGGCTGATAAACTCAACAATAAACCAACCGAAATGTCCGGTGGGGAAATGCAAAGGGTGGCCATTGCTCGTGCCTTAGCCAACGACCCTGATATTATTTTAGCTGACGAGCCAACCGGAAATCTTGATACCGCATCTGGCGGTGAAATTATTAAGTTATTTCATGAAATGTGGAAGTCAGGTAAGACCATAGTTATTATCACCCATGATATGAGTATTGCCGGCCAAACCGAACGAATCATCAAGCTTCGCGACGGCGTAATCGAAGCCAACGGGCATCGGGCTTAATCCCTGATATTTATATCATAAGTAATAAGCCTGACCCCCCGCTTGCGGGTAAAATAACTCCAGGCCCATTCTACAAATACAATCAGACGATTGTCAAATTCCACCAGATACATTAAATGAACAAACAACCATAATAACCAGGCCGGATACCCTTTAACTCTCAGCCACCCAAAATCGGCAATCGCCGCGGCTCGACCAATTACCGCCAAATTACCTCTATTAATGTAATGGTATGATTTATATTTTTTCCCTTTGATCAAATGCATTATCAATCTGGCAGCATATCTTCCCTGAGACATTGCTACCGGCGCTACTCCCGGTAGAGGGTTCTCAAGATTATGTTCAAAATGGGCAAGATCACCAATAACAAATACGTTTTCATGCCCCGGGATCGACAAATCATTATTGACCTTGATGCGCCCCTGCTTGTCTAACAGGGCTCCATCGGCTTTTACAAGAACTTCTCCTAATTGGGTTGGTTTTACGCCTGCCCCCCACATAATGTTGGTTGAGTTTATTCTATAATTTTTTCCATCTTCCTCTACCAGTACTCCGTTGTGAATTATGTCCTTGACTAAAACACCGGATCGGACCTCAACACCAAGTTTATTTAATGATTTTTCCGCCGCAATCGCCAATGATTCCGGAAAGGTCGGCAAGATCCTCTTTCCCCCCTCAAGAAGCAGGATTTTGGAATAGGATGGATCAATATTTTGAAAATCATTTTTAAGGGTTATATGAGCAATTTCACCTATCGCACCGGCCAGCTCCACTCCTGTAGGTCCCCCTCCGATAATTATAAATGTCAGAAGCTCCTCTCTTTTAACAGGGTCATTTATAATTTCCGCCATTTCGAAGGCTGAATAAATTTTTCGCCTGATCGCAATGGCATCCTCTATACTTTTTAAGCCGGGAGCATATTTCCCCCATTGTTCGTTTCCATAATAGTGATTAACCGCTCCTGTGGCTACTATAAGAAAGTCATAATCTATTCTGCCATCATTCAGAATAACCTGTTGATGCTGATAATCAATGTCAATCATTTGACCCATCATGACCTTCAAGTTTTTTTGCCTGGAAAGAATTCCTCTTAAGGGTGAGGCAATATCACCCGGAGAAATACTTCCTGTTGCCACCTGATAAAGAAGCGGCTGGAAAAGATGGAAATTGCGTTTATCAATTAAAGTAATTTTAACAGATGAGTTTTTAAATGTTTTGGCTGCCCATAAGCCGCCAAATCCCCCTCCGATAATAACAACATGATGCTGTTTCTTCAAACCAACCTTCATTTAACAAGGATTATAATCTTATGTAACTCATCAACATCGATTACTGGTTATTGTTCCAAAATGAATATCTATTCAGGAACAGCATCTTTTATTTTTTAATACAAAAACAATATTTGCCATTATTCTGTTTGATAATAATTAAACCTCTAACAGACCTGATCTGGGCGTCATTCGGGGAGGTCATTATTGGATTTAATCTTATATTATATAAAAAGGTCAGGAGTACATATCTCCTGACCTTTTTATAAAATATTATAGAAAAGACATTCCGTGCGTTATCTCTCAGCTAACTGATCCTCGAAACGATCAGCCAGTCTGA
>JBDRQG010000125.1:0-5941 GCA_043826475.1 bacterium | reverse complement strand
CGGCGGACTTCTTTGGCAATATATTCTTTATCAGAATCTGTAGTGGCATCAAGAGTATTTATCATCCAGTTTACCGCACCGGCATAAGTCAATTGGCCGGTGTGCAGCCTGACATCGACTACAATCCGAGTTGCTCTGAATCGTATGCCTCCCAAAATAGCAAGCCATTGGGCGGGATTTTCCTCACCATATAGTCCGGTATGATAAACCATCTCTTCACAATACAATGCCCAGCCCTCAATCAGCATAAGATTGGCCTGCCATTTACGAACAGGATCGGGATTCATCCCGGCTAACTGCATCTGCAGATGATGGCCAGGGTATGCTTCATGAACAACCGAGCCTTTGAATCCCCGGCGGTGGACATAGCGATAGCGGCCATCAAGCTGTTGCTGATCCATTTCCTCTGGAAGCGGTCTGACGTAAAAATATCCCTGCTGAATGCTGTCAAATGGTCCTGCCGGCTGGTAGGCAATGCCGCCTATCATTGATCTTAAGAATGGCGGCGTTTCGATAACTGTGACTGGAGCTATATTATCGGGAATAGATACAATGTTATTCTCTTTGAGGAAAAATTTAGTTTGTTCAGTTTCCCAGTTGTAATAATCTAAAATATCACTCCGGCTGAAACAGGATGGAATATAAACCGAGTCCTGACCATTCTGATAATTTTGTTCGACATATTGTTCATATTCCTTATAGACATCCTGAATTTCTTCGAGAAGACGTTCACCCAATACCAATAAAGAATCGGAATCAAAATCCAGAAAATATTCATGCTCGAGCTTGTAATCAAAATTATCCTTACCGATAGCAAAAGCTGTTTCCGGGCCAACTTCGATTTCAGAGAGCCCGTTCTTAAAATCATTCATTGCTTCCCGGGCGGCAGTTGACTTTTTCAAAATGTCATCAGCTTTTTCAGGGAATTCTCGCATAAGTTCGGCAGCCACTTCCTGAAAAAAAACCATACCCGACTCAAGAGTTTCCGTGGCAGCATCAATAAAAACCTGGGGCGGTTTTTCAATATTTTTTTGGGCAACAGCCAGATAGCGAGGGACAGCCTCCATCCGTGAAATTATTGAAACCGATCGTTCGTTAAGAGGGGCGTGGTTCGATATCAATAGAAAATAAATTCCGTTGACTATTTCTTCGGCATACAGATGCGGGGATTTTTTGTACCAGGCAATCTGCTTTATATCATGCAAGGCTATATCAACATTGGATTTTATCAATTGTTTATTTATATACTGGTATTCCGTAAGGTCCGATTGATTATAGTTGTAGAGTTGTTTTTCATAATCTTTTAGGGATCGGATAAAATTATTTATTGCGGTAGAAGAGTAATCGGTAAAGCGGTGGTCATAGGCATGGATGCCCATCTCAGTTGATCGAACGGGATAAAATGATTGAATTGTTTCCAGTACATCCAGGCATAACTCTTCGAATGTTTTCTTTTTAGCTTCCAGATTGTTTGCGGAAACCAATAGCAGGCAGGTTATCAATAAAATAAAAACTGTTGTTCTACGCAGCATTCTGACTCCTTTTAATTATTGCCACCAATTTAGTTATAATTAGCAACCGGAGCAAGCATTCATGGCCATACTCTCTTATGTTAGTTAACAATTATACAAAAACGTATTGAAATTACACCCGGTAAAAAACACTGACCACTTCAATGTGCATGGTATGCGGGAACATATCTATCGGTTTGACTTCAGGAAGAGTGTAACCAGCCTTGATTATTTCGGCGGCATCACGGGCAAATGTTGATGGATTGCAGGAAATATAGAGTATTTTTTCAGGGTTCAATCGGAGCATGCGCCGCAAAGCTTTGGGGTTCATACCGGCCCGGGGGGGATCAATTATTATAATGTTATACGGTTTTTCTGTGGCATATTCCGAGCGAAGAAAATCTTTTACATCCCCGTGATAAAAGTCAATATTTTTAATACTATTTACCTGAGCATTTTCCCGCGCCGCCAGAACTCCGTCCTCAACCACTTCGACCCCGACAACTTGTTGCACATATTTGGAAATAAGCAGCCCGATTGAACCGGTCCCGCAGTACAGATCCATGACCCGGTCAGCTTTTTCCGGAAGGAGCATATCAAATGCAGCCCGGTAAAGCGTTTCGGTTTGGACTGAATTGGTCTGGAAAAAAGTATTGGAGCGGATTCGCAAACGACAGCCCAGGATTTGTTCCTCGATATAACCCAAACCAAATAGTATTTTTTCGATCTCACCTACGGCAATATTGGACTTTTGTCCATTCTGGTTATGCACCAGGGTTTTAACTTCAGGGAAGAATTCCTTCATCTTTCTGATAAGTATATTCCGAGATGGAATATCACCATAATTGGTCACAATATTTACCATAATGTCACCGCTTGATCGCGCTTCCCGAATAACAAGAAACCGCATATAGCCGGTATTGTTTTTAATATCATAAACCGAAATGTCATTCTCACGGACAAATTCTCTCAGCCAGACAACAATCTCATTGGCTATATCTGACTGAAGAAAACATTTTTCGATATCAAAAACCAAATCAAATCTTCCTTTGACATGAAGGCCAAGATTGAAGCTTTTATCTTCGTTGGCATTGAAGGAGAATTCCATTTTGTTGCGGTATTTGAAGAGTTCGGCTGAACCGACCGCCGGAAATACTTTTACATTTTCCAATCCCCCTATCCGCTCAATACAATCATTTACCTGCTTCTGTTTATAGTCAAGCTGGGCGCTATATATCAGATCCTGCCAGGTACAACCGCCACAGATATCATAATGCGGACAGGGAGGATCTACTCTCAAATCAGATTTGATTAATATTTTCTTAACGACAGCTTCATCATAACGGGGTTTGGAGTTGATAATTTCCGCCAGAACCTTCTCTCCCGGCAGTCCCCCATTCAAAAAAACAACTTTGCCCTCTTCATTGTTGGCAACTGCTTTGCCGTTAAAGGCCAGATCTTTTATTTCAAGTTCAATCAGCTTATCGTTCACATTTATTCCCGATCATGATTATTTGTCTGACACAGAATATCATTGCGGCTACATTTCCCTGTCTCAAGTTGGATCGTTCCATGGCCTATGCCGAACTGTTCACATATCATATTGTTAATATCAGCAATAATGACCTCGCCCGTCAAGAGATCCTTTTGATCGATAGTAACATGGCAGGAAAGAGCGATATCTTTTGATGACAATGACCAGATATGAAGATCATGGACACTTTTTACACCTGAGATTTCTTTGATAGTTTTATGTACTTTGTCAAAATCAATATTTTCAGGAACAGCTTCAAGTAGAATCCAGACCGCCTCCCTGATAACCAGATAGGATGACCAGAATATCATCAGCGCAATAGCCACTGTCAGAACGACATCAAGCAGATACCATCCGGTTAAAATAATAATTATTCCGCCAACTAAGACTACAAACGATGAAAGGGCATCATAAAGCATATGCAAAAAAGCAGTTTTCATATTCAGCGAGCTGTTTTTTCCCGAATGCAAAAGCCAGATAGAGACAACATTGCCTAATAATCCAATAACGGCCACAGTCATAAATATATAGGGTGATTTAATCGGCTGCGGATCTACAAATCTTTTATAGGCTTCAATGAGAATAAAAATTGCAATGACAACCAATGCTACAGCAGATATCAAAGCCGTCATTACCTCGATTCTTTTGTAACCAAAAGTGGAACGCTTGGTAGCCGGGAGCTGAGATCCCTTTATCCCAAACCAGGCCAGAATCAACGCTGCCACATCGGAAAGATTATGAACGGCATCAGCAATCAGCGCCAGATAACCGGAGATCATCCCCCCGACAAATTCGGCTATAGTAATGACAACATTAAATAAAATCGTCCAGAGGAGTTTCTTGCCTGATGCATTTATGGGATGTTGATTATGGTGGTGATGATGGCTCATAATAGTGGCAGGGCCGCTTAATCTCCTTTTAATAAACTTATCGCCCAGAAACCCAAAAACAGGAGTACTACAAAAGCAATAGCGAGATAATTGAAATATTTATCTATGAAGATTTTTATTTTATCCCCGTGTTTTTTGTATAAGAGTCCGATAATTCCAGCCACCAGGAAGAACCGCATTGAGCGGCTGATAGCCGAGGCTAAAATAAAAGCGACTATATTCATTTCAAAAAAACCTGCTGCAATAGTGAAGACTTTATACGGGATCGGAGTGAATCCGGCCAATCCTACCGCCCATACTCCCACTTTCATACCTAATAATTCTTTTTCATTAAACCAGTATTGCGCCGTTTGCAATAGCTCATCCGGATTAGTACCAGATATGGACGCGGTAATAGATAATAGCTTCTCACCGATTAAATCATAAGCCGACAGACCGATATAATACCCCAGCACGCCGCCGATTACCGAGCCAACTGAACAGACCAGGGCAAATTTTTTCCACTTTTTATAAGAACCCATACAAAGGGCAATCAACAGGGCATCAGGAGGGATTGGAAAAAAAGAAGCTTCTGCCAGAGAAAGGAAAAAAAGAGCTGTTAGAGCGTTTTTAGATTCGCCCCAGGCTAAAACCCAGTCGTATAGTGATCGCGACCATCGCAGCGGTAATGTAAAAATATTAACCATAGGAAGCGAGCTTCTTTCTATTTTTATTTCTTATTTCCATTTGAATTTAAAATGAGTTCCAACTTTAATCGGGTAAGCCGGTTATTGATTTGCTCCAGAATGGTTATTTTCATATCGGCAATTATTATCTCTTCATTCTTTTCCGGCAGTCGTCCCAGATGTTCCATAATCAAACCGGCCATAGTATCAGCATCCTCTTCAGGTAAGTGGCCGTTCATCAATTCGTTTACCGCCCCCGGCCAAACAGTGCCATCGGCAAAAGCTGTCGTTTCGGAATGCTTAACCAATGGGATATCCTCGTCGTCATCTTCATCACGAATTTCACCCACCAATTCTTCAATAATATCTTCCATCGTAATTATCCCGTTGGTGCCGCCGAATTCATCCAGCACAATGGCAAAATCTTTTTTCTTGCGCTGGAAATCCCGGAGAAGTCTTGAGAGAAGTAAAGTCTCCGGAACAAAAATCGGCTTACGGATCAATTCTTTCAAATTAATCAATTCCGGATTTAAATTATGCTGTACCAAATCCTTGGTAAAAAGAACTCCGATTATATTATCAATACTCTTTTCATAAACCGGATATTTGCTGTACCCATTTTCAATTGACATTTTGATTATTTCCTGAGGAGGCGAATCCGATGCTAACCCGACTACATCCAGCCGGGGAGTCATCGCCCGCCGCACGGTTGAATCGGCAAAATCAAAAACCGAATGAATCAACTGTTCTTCGGTTTCATCGAAGACACCTGTTTCCCTTCCTTCAAAAATCATCATATTGATTTCATCTTCGGTAATCGTCTGTGAAGATTTGGAGGTTCTGATACCGAGAAATCTAATAATGGCATTGGCTGCGCCGCTTAGAGCATAAGCGATAAAACTTGTCAGGCGGTTAAAAATGCTGATAGAAGGAGCGACCATACGGGCATATTTTTCAGGATGCGACAGGGCGATATATTTTGGGACAAGCTCTCCGAGTACAACCGTGGTCACCGTGATCAGAATAGCGATAATAGCGACCGATAATGGTCCTGCTGTTTTAGAAATTAACTCGACCGGGATTTCCTTCAGCAAATTCATCAGCGGTATGACTAATGTTGCGCCGCCAAAGACACCGGCAATTGTCCCCACAAGGGTAATCCCGACTTGAATTGTCGCAAGGAATTGATCCGGTTTATTGCGAAGCCTTTCAGCTCTTCTGGCCCCTTTCTTTCCTCCATCGATTAATTGCTGAAGTTTAGTTTTGCGGGAAGCAATAATGGAAAACTCAGACAGTGAGAAAAAACCATTGGCAAGAATCAAAACAAAGATAGCCAGAAGC